>JAGVOE010000082.1 GCA_020052895.1 Candidatus Woesebacteria bacterium | reverse complement strand
GCTTCATGTTTAAGGATTGGAAGAGTCCATCTTAGTCTCATTTAGATATATGGCCAGAGTGCCATATGTATCGTGACCTAGTCAGACCAATTTTGCCCCGCGTAGCCCTTTTGGGCGAAGTGGGGCTATCCACATAGCTTTTAATATATGAGCCTTAGGCACAACCAGGACATGGATCGGCGACACCGGGTACTTGTTCTGAATACAGAGAAACTCCTCGTTCTCCCAGACCTTGGTACTCGGTTCCTCCCCCGCCACAATCTGGCAAAACAAACACTTTTCGTCTTTCATGGGTTTATCAATTTGATAACGTCTCTCACGGTAATTAGCACCATAAGACCCAGCAGAAACACCATACCGACGGTGTGGACATAGCTCTCGATCCGATTTTTTAGTTTTTTACCAATAACCATCTCTACTCCCAGAAAAAAGATTCGACCACCATCTAAGGCCGGAAAAGGCATAATGTTCAAAATAGCCAAGTTGATCGACAAGATAGCCATAAACTGCAAGACCGCCACCCAACCCACTTGGTAAACTTGTTTACTGATCTCATAAATCCCAATTGGTCCAGACACATCTTTGGGTACTCCCTGACCACTAACAATCCCCCAGAGCAACGTTCCCAAACTGACTGTGATTTCCTTTCCCCAGGCCCAGGCCTCTTGCATCCCCACCACCACTCCTCGAAAAGGCCTTTGCCAAATGGGGTACATCTTCATCTCAATCCCCGACAAGGCCACACCCAGAGCCCCCTCGCCCTCCGGAGGGCTTACCCGAGGGACTATCTCCACTACCCTCTCCGCGCCATCCTTATCCAAGACAGATAGCTCAACCGTCTTCCCTTTTAGGGGCTCAATTTGCTCTATAAAACCGTCAACTCCGACAAAGATCAGCTCCTTATTTTCAAAAGAAACTTTCTTGATCTCACTCTCCGTCTTTAGACCCACCGCCTCTGCCGGGGTGTTCTTGACCACTTCCACGATAAAGACCTTGTCTGTCTTAGTAGGAATCCCCAAGTAGGTATAAACCACCCCAAAAGCCAAAATGCCCAATACAAAGTTCATTATCACCCCGGCCATGAGTACCCCAGCTCTTTGCCAGATCGGTTTATTAAAAAACGCTTCCGGTGAACTAATTTGGGTGGGGTCTTCAGCGTCCTCGCCAAAAAGCTTTACAAAACCCCCTAGTGGTAGCCAGTTTAAGCTAAACAAAGTCCCTTGATGGGTAAAAAGTTTTTTAGCCCGTGGCGGTAAGCCAATTCCAAACTCCTCTACTCGCATCTTGAATAGTTTTGCCATAAAAAAGTGACCATACTCATGGACCAAAATCAAGACCGACAACATTAAAACAAAAACCAATATTTGCATTTCTTAATTCTACCAACAAATTTGCTATACTGGAATTATGATCACTGACACCGATGTTACCAAGCTCAAAAGAACCTTTGCCACCAAAGAAGATCTCGATCAGGTTGAATTGAATACCGGAGCGGGCTTCTTGGATGTGCAACGACAATTTTCAGAAGTGAGAGGTGATATCTCCGATCTCAAAGCTGATGTCACTGAACTCAAAGCTGATGTCAAAGATATAAGACTTCAACTTCATGGTATGGAAAGAAATATTATTTCTGCCATAAACGAGATAAAAGAAGACCACGAAATAACCAAAAAACGAGTCTCCAAGCTCGAAAGAGTCGCCTTCGCAAATTAGACAGCCATTACTTCTTTTTCTTTCGCGCGGCTCATTTCTTCTACCTTCTCGTTGTACTCGGCCGTCACTTTGTCTAGCTCGGCCAGTAGTTTGTAAACCTCGTCTTCAGACACATCCTCCCTCTCTTTGAGAGCGTCAATTTTTTCTTTCACATCCTGCCTGGCTTGTCTCATCATAATTTTCCCAGACTCGGTTTTTTGTTTGAGAAGCTTTACAAAGTCTAGCCTGCGTTCTTGAGTTAGCGACGGCACCACTATTCTAATCATCTCGCCAGAAACTGCCGGCGACAGCTTCATCTCACTGTCTCCAATTGCCTTCTCGATTACGCTCATCAGACTTCGATCAAAGGGGGTTACCGTCAGCATATTGGTGTCCGGCACCGCGATGGTCGCAAGCTCCACTAGTCTCATCCAAGATCCATAAGCCGGCACCGTAATGCCTTCCACCATGTCCGGCTTGGCTCGACCGACCCGAATGGTGGCGAAGTCCTCCTCGACATTCTCAATCACTCTGTCGAATTTTTGTCTTAGTAACTGAATCAGCTCATGTTCTAGTGTCATGCTGGTATTATTTTAACCTATTCTCAATTTTCAACACTCCGAGGATTCTTGGGCCTTGCATTTCCCATAGACACATCAACTGTCCCAACACCGGGGACCTGAACAGAATTCTTATCTTTTACTCTAGAAATGCCCCACCCCCTTCCTACAACCGCTGTCCCTTCTTGTCCTTTAAATTTTAAGACTTTTGTTCTTTCCTTGTTTTTTTTAGCCAACTTCCTTGCGGCATTTTCCGCCGCTATTTTTTCCATGATAGCTGACATATTCGGTTCATTCATACTCCAATATTATCACAAACTCTTTCTATCATCTGTCATCCGTAAACTGATATCTAGCTCTCCCCCATCCCCAGCTTGAATCTGACAAACCTGGTGACTCGAATATTCTCACCGGTCTTACCGCTGAGCTCTTTGATTACTTGATCTATGGTCTTTCCACTGTCACGGATATAGTCTTGAGCCAAAAGCTCCTCGGTGTTCTTGGGATCCATGGAAACGATCTGCATCGCCAACTCTTTACAAAGCGCCTCAAACTCCGGTGTCTTGGCGACAAAGTCTGTCTCGCAAGCTACCTCCACCATGGCGGCGACAGTCCCTCCACCGTGAGTGTAACAATAGACCTTACCAGAACTGACTTCACGGTCGGCCTTACTCTCGGCGCGGGCCAAGCCCTTTGCCGTAATAATGGCTTTGGCCTTCTCCATGTCGCCCCCAGCCTCTTCAATCGCTTTTTTGGCATCCATAATCCCCGCTCCCGTCTGTTCTCTCAGTTCTTTAATTTTCTCCATCATAATCTTTATTTTACTTATACTTTTATTTTTTACTGTCTTGAGTTCTTGATTCCTTGAGTTCTTGAGTTTTCTTCAATCCCGTCTCAATGGCTTGGCCCAAAGTTCTCACCACGATCTCCAGCCCCTTGGCTGAGTCGTCGTTCATCGGGATGGGGTAGTCTACTAGGTCTGGATTGGCATTTGAGTCCACGATTCCTACGACCGTTATGCCTCGACTACTAGCTTCTTTAACTGCCAGCTTCTCCTTGTGAGTATCAAAAACCACTACCACCTCCGGGGCTTCTTTCAAGGCCGCAATACCACCAATGTTTCGCTCCAAACGAGCTATTTCCTTGTCAAACATTACCTGTTCTTTTTTGGTGTACTTCTTGAGCTGACCAGACTCTCTCAATAATTTCTGAGAGTTTAGTCTGTCCACTGTTTGCTTGACTTGTTTCCAGTTGGTAATTAGTCCGCCAATCCAGCGCTGAGAAATGAAGGGAATGTCCAGCCTCCGGGCTTCGACCTCTATCATCTGTCTCACCTGGCGTTTGGTGCCTACCAAGATAACTCTCTTGCCACTGGCACTCAGTTCGGTCAAGATCTTGGTCGCCGACTCCAAACCAGCCACCGTCTTCTCCAGATCAAAGATATGAATACCGTTTTTGGCTCCCCAAATAAACCTCTTCATCTTGGGATTCCACTTTTTGACCACATGTCCAAAGTGAGCTCCGGCCTCAAAAAGCTCTTCCAAGACACTGCCTGGTTTTTTCTTCTCCACCTTCACTTCTTTTACTTTGACATCAGTTTCGGGGACTCCGGCCTCGACCACCTTCACCGTCTTTTTTACAGCCTTGGCTTTAACTGTCTTGGGTTCTTTAGCAGCCACCTTTTTGGGTGCGGCAGCTTTCTTAGCACTCAACTCAACCTTTTGAGTTTTTAGTTTTTTGATTTTTGGAGTTTTTACCTCCTCGACTTTTGCGGCTTTTGTGGCCATATATTTTCATCTCTTTTTAATTCCAGGCACATTTCAAGAGATTCGTACCGGGACAACTTATTAATTTAACTTGCCTATTTTAGCACAAATCTTACATTTACCATGATATTATTAATCTATGCTGACAAAAACAGACCTTGACAACATCGACAAAGGGACTAAAAAAATTGTTAAAGAGAATAACTTCGAAATTTACAAGAAAATGGCCCAAGCTTTTTCAGAAAACAACTTCAAGCTTTTTGAGAAATTAGCCTCAAAGTTAGAACTCAAAGAAAATTACGTGAGCAAGGAACAACTTCAAGTATCAATCAGCACACTCCAAAACACCATGGATAAAATGTACGGTCTATTGAAGAAACACGATCAGGAACAGACCGCCATGAGTCACCAAGTAAACAATCACGAAAATCGCCTTACCAAAGTCGAAGCCATCCTCGCCTAAAATCCAATCGTCATTGCGAGTTTGGCAACCTGCCTGCCGGCAGGCAGGTCTCACTCCACGTAGTTATCTACACCACATCCCCCAAATTCTCGTACAAAGCCACGATCGTCATCGGACCTACCCCTCCAGGCACGGGCGTAATCAATGATGCCTTCGCCACTGCCTCGGGAGAAAAATCTCCCTTCGGATGCCCGAGATCAATCCCTGTAAACCCTTCTGCCACCATCTCACCGGTTATCAAACCTCTCACTCCGGTAGCACTAATGACCATCTCAAAATCTTTAAGTTTCTTCAAGTTATCTCCCTGATCAAAACCCTTTGGTGACAGTCCCAAAACTTTCAATCTTTCCATTAGTCTTACACCCACGGCTCCTTTATCTCCCACTACTGCAATCCTGTCATCTTCCTTAATTTTAAAAATTTCCATCAGCCTTTCCACTGCCCTGATTACGGCCGGAATGAACCTACTTTTCGGGTTTAATCCGTCTACATCCTTCTCGGGATTAATTGAAGACAAAATTTGTCCAACTTCGTCCTTTGTCGCCCCCAAAACAGGCAACTGGACCAATATCCCATCCACCGTCTCATCTTCATTGGCCGCAATGATTCCCTCTCTAAGATCTGAAGTCTGAGATCTGAAGTCTACACTCACCATCACCCCCAGTCTCTCTCCCATCTCCTTTTTTAGCCTGACGTAGGCACTCTCATCCGTGCGCCCGTCACACTGAAAGATTACCAGACTCTTGCCCAGAACCCTTTCATTTTCTTCCAGAAACAAAGCCTCTCTCTCCGCTTGTTTTTTTCCGTCAAATATCACTTTTACCACCCCTAAGTATACCAAGCTCATCCAACCACCCTATAACTTGACAGAACCATCTTTTCGAGGTAGAATACCCAAGCTTAAAAAGCTGTTTTTTGAAATTCAAACCCTGTTCAAGGAGAAACCCAGAATGAAAAGTAGCTTCAGAAAGATTGTATTCATCTTGTCAGCTCTCGTCCTGACCTTGGCTTGTGGATTTACCAACACCGCCAAAGATGTTGCCAAACAAGGCATCGCAGAGCGCGACGAACTTGTTCGCCTCGCTCAGAATGTGCAAGCTGCCTCCTCGAATTTCGGCCTGGTGACTGATACTCAGTATGCCAAAATCAGCGTCACTAATGGTGCCACTGAAGGCTACTACGAAGCCGTCGCTCAATCAGGCGAAGTTTGGACCGGCAATTTCCGCTCCGAGCAAAAATTACTCGAAGAGGCCATGGCCAACTCTCAAACTTTCGTGGGTGGCGATCCTCAGAAACCGAATCTCGCCGAGCAAGCTGCCAATGGCGCTCTACCATCCGATTTGGGCAAAGCCTTCACCTTGTTTGTGAACTCAGTTGTCCAGGCTCCCCCTCCAGTCCCGAATGAAAAGGTTACCCTGGCCCTCATGGATACCATGAACGAAGCCATGAATACCATCCAGCTCGCTGGTACAGACTGGAACGATGCCGTGCGTGCTTACAATACCAAGCGCAGCTCTGTTACCGGCGAAGTAGTGGCCGCGGCCTCCGATATCATCGGCTTCCCTCTGCCCGACAACTTCCCGTATTATCAGTCAGCTTCCGTGGGCCAGCCGATCCACAATCCTCTTGAAACTCCGACCAAATAACTTTTGACTCCACTCCCGTCAGTATAAACTGACGGGAGTTTTTTATACACAAAAACCATAAATCCAGCTTTGAAGACATATAAACCCATAACATTGAAATATCCCCAAATATATGATATAATCACCAAGTTCAAAGGAACACTGAAATTCCATCCCATTTTATAGGAGCAACCCATGAAACGTTTTCTCCAGCTTGCTATATTGGCAACAATTCTCATCTCCATTCTTCTTGTCCACCCCAGCACAGTCTCTGCAGCGCCAAACTTACCCCAAATTGATGGAAAGTGCGGCAGTGGTAGCGAAGCCGATAATTATGGCTTCACCTATGACCTCAACCAGCCACATTGGACCGTCGGCAATGGCCTAGTCTCCGAAGAGACAATGGCTCAAGTCGACGTCACTCTGGATCAGCTCAATGCTGACCAACTGGCCCAAACCATGATCCTTGTCCTGCCCGAGAACCAGGTCGGTGAACCGGTGAACTGTGCCGTTCACTTCCTGCGCTACATGGGCCTTGGTCTCGTCGATGGGCCACATGCCGACAACGGCTTCGTCTGGCTCTTCGTTGTGAGAGAAAACAGTGTCGAAGTTCGCTACGGCGTAGGTCTGGGTCTTCCCGCTCTCACCGCTCCTGGCCTTGGTGATCTAAAACGCTTGGGTGTTGACACCTTCGATACGACCAAATCGGTCGATGCTTCAATCCTGGCGGTTGTCCAGACATACGACACTTACGTCCGCAGTGAGTACGCGATAACGCCAGTAACAACAGAGTCGTCAGCAGAAGAATCAACTTTGCCAACACCGATCAACAATGGCTCTGGCGGTTCGATCTTATTATTCCTCTTCCTGTGTTTTGTTGGAATAATCATTTTCGCCGTTTTGGCTTCCTTGTTTTCCGGACTTTTTGGCGGCAACACAACATCAACGAGCTCAGATTACACGCCAAGTTCAAGCTATCGCCCTTCTTCCTCATCCCCGAGCTCCAGTTCCAGCTACAGACCGTCGTCAAGCTCGAGTAGCCGACCCTCTTCTTCGTCATCTTCCTCTCGACCATCAAGCTCTCCCCCGAGCCGAGGTGGTTCCGGAAGTGGCCGTTCCAACCGTGGTGGATAACAGAATCTAGCGCACAAGACCTCTCTAACTGAGAGGTCTTTTTTACATCAATCACCCACCACCTGGCGATTCCCTAGATTTAACCTAATTTGAGGATTATCATTCCTCAAATTTGACATAATTTAAGGAATGTGCTCGCAAGTCTACCACTTCTCCCGGATTGCCCTCAAAACCTTCTCGTGAATCTTTTGCGGATCACCGCCGGCCTCCACCACCTCCCAGCCAAACTCAGCCGCCAACTGGCGGTGAATTTCCCTATTCCTCTCCCACACCTCCTGTCCGGCACTCTCAAACCGATGTTCCTTCTCAATCCCTCCACCAAACCTCTCTCCATCGAGTAGGATGGCCAGATCCGGCTCTAGCAAGCCAAAGTTGTAAGTATCCAGCTTTTCTCGCAAAACCCCTTTGGTCAGCCCCCAGGCCAGCCCTGTACCAGTGTAGTCCTCAGCCAGAACATCTTTCTCCTTCAATACTTCCATCAACCTCGGCTGATAATATCGCCTATCTTCGGCATAGAGCATCTGTAGCTCCTCATCTGTCAAATTCAACCTCTCTTCCACTGGCCCACGAAGTTCTCTGTTAAGAATCCTGCCAAATTCCGAATCATATCTTGGGTACTTGATCCTTTTATAAGGTCTGCCCATCTCTTGCCACGCTTCTTCCAGCAAATCCAACTGTTTCGATTTTCCTAGATTATTGGACGCATAAAGTACGATAAATCTTCCCTTCATGCGGTATTCTACAATATATTTTATAGAATTTTAACAACTAGTTCCAAAACGCACTCCCCGCCATCAAAACTACCGACAGGGTCATAAAGCCAAAGGTCGCCCATGCAATCCACAAATATTTCTTCTGAGTCTTAAATTTCCCCACCACCCTTTCGTCACTGGCAAGACGAATAATGATAAAAATCAAAGGCACCGCCACTACTCCATTCACCACCGCCGCATAGTACAAAGCCTGCATGGTGTTTATGCCCCACAAATTCATCAGCACTCCAACCATGGTCGCCACCGCTAAAATTAAGTAAAACCCTTTAGCTCGCCCAAAGCTTTTCCCGAGACCCTCTCTCAATCCCAAAGCTTCCGAAACCGCGTAAGCGACAGATCCAGCCAAGACCGGCACCGATTGTAGGCCAATTCCAATTATTCCAAAAGCAAAAAGTAAGTAGGCGAAATCCCCCGCCAGCGGTCTCAAGGCTAACGCCGCTTGCTGGGCACTATCGATATTGAAAACTCCATTAGCGTGTAGTGTCCCAGCCGTCGTCACCACGATAAAGAAGGTCATCAAATTTGAAAACAGCATTCCTAGTTTAGTGTCCAACCTCATTTTTTTTATTCCACTCAATGTCACTACAGATTTCTGCCCAAAATCTGAGATCTGTGATCTGTTATCTGAGATCTTCTCCTCTACTTCTTGAGATGTCTGCCAAAAAAATAAGTATGGTGAGATCGTCGTGCCCAAAAATCCCACCAAAACCATTAAATAATCGGCACTCCAAGTAATTCTGGGAATCACAGTCGCCTCAAGCACATCACTCCAGTTTGGCCGAATCAGAAAAGCCGTCACCACATAAACCAAAAGCGATAAACTCAACCACTTCAAAATGGCAGAATATCTTTTGTAGGGTACCCAAATTTCCAAGACTACGATCGACATCGCGGTCAGGAATAACCAAAAGTAAAAGGGTAGTCCAAACATCATCTGTAAAGATGAAGCCATAATCCCGAGGTCCGCTCCAATATTGATGACATTAGCCAAGACCAAAAGACTCACGGCGAACCACAACATCTTTTTGGACGAATACTTCTTGATTACTCCCGCCAAACCCCTGCCGGTGGTAATTCCCAACCTTCCACACATCTCCTGGATCGAGATCATTGCCGGTAACAAAAAAAGACTCAGCCAAGCAAGTCCGAGTCCAAACTTGGCGCCGGCGATTGAATAAGTCGCGATACCACTTGGATCATCATCCGCCGCCCCGGTCACAAACCCCGGACCGATCTTGCGAAAAAGTTCTTTAATTATTTTGACAACTTTCCCCATTGATCTCATGATACAGAATCCATCAATACAAAAAAAGACCCCACACTATTATTATAGTGAGGGGACAAAATCATTTATCTATTCCTACATTGTTCTTTCGTTTTCAATATTCCCCAGGTGAAGAGTGACCGGAGCGACTTCGAAGAATCCCAGTTCTCCTCTGGGAAGAACTTTTTGTATTGTCGCTACCGTTAGAAACTCGGTATCCCAGTCCCCACGGTAAAAAGAAACAAAGTACACGTT
>JAGVOE010000003.1 GCA_020052895.1 Candidatus Woesebacteria bacterium | reverse complement strand
GGACATTGTAGGCGGTGTTGGCGTTCACTATCTTGGGTTTGGAGTTCTTAATTTGCTCGAAGTAGTAGAGTTTGGCTTCGTCAAATTCTTTATGAATCATGTCCATGGCTAGTCTCCAGGCTATTTCATGGGGCAAATTTTTTTGAATGACAATTCGACCTTTGTAAAAATTGACAAAAGTAAGCCAAAACAAGATTTCGTGGTCCAGGTCTGCCGGGCGGATGAAAAGACCGAATCCACGGCTGACTTTGGCTTCCTCGATCACCATGGTGACGATGAGTTCTACCTGATGACCACTGATGTTGGGAAGTGGGGAGGACCAATATCGTCGATTGACTTCAATTTTGGGATCTGGCAGAGGCGAAACAGTGTCTCTGACAACGTTCCAGATTTTGTAGATTCTTTTCAAGGTTCACCTCCTAGATAAGGTTTAGATAGCCTGTAGTATATCACATCGTGCCTGTGTGGTTAAAAAAATCCCCGCCGAGGCGGGGGATAGAAATTTATGAACTGAATAGTTCGCGGACGGCGTTTTTAGTGGCCATTTCGAGGTCTGTTTCGTTCTTTAAATCGTCAGCAAGAATGGCGGTGTTTGTGGCGATAAGCTCCATTCGCTGGTCACGGTCGTCGTTTGGATATTGATTGATTAATTTTTGCCGGTGGCGCTGGTAAAATTCTTCGATAACCAGCAAGACGTCGCGGGATGGGTGAAAATAGTACTGCATCAAGATCAACAATCCAAAAAATTCTTCAAAGGTTGGGTTGAAGTTGCGCACTGCTTCGGATATTGCGGTTTCGGTAAAACCAACACAGGCAAACCGGTCTAAGAGGTCTCTAACTCGTTTGAGCATTTTGTCTCCTTATTAAAATATCTGAGAGATTTATTCTTCGATGGCGCCCAGGAAATAGATGGGAGCGTGAAGATCGATGTTTTTATCGTATTCGGCGACGAAGACATGATATTCCTCCCCATAGCCAGCTACGATGACAATGCCGTAATGATCGTCCAAGAGATTGTATACAGTTTCTTGGGCATCGAGGTCGTACACACAAACCCCGTCTTCACCACGATCGGTGCCGGTATCGGCGATGGCGATTTTAAGAAATGAGCCGGCCACACCTCCTTCGGCGTAGGGGACTTCGAAGCCTTCGAGCCGTCCGGTTTTATATAAATCGACGAGGGTTTTGACCTTTTTGAACACATCATCATTCATGGGCATGCGAGTCTCCTTGGAGTCGTACTGATTTTTAAAGTTCAGCCTGTAGTATAGCACACTGTGCGTGCGTAACCAAAAAAATGCCGCGAGTTACGCGGCATTTAAAAAGAAGACAGCTTATTTGCAATCGATCGTTACGGCGAACGAGCCAGTATCCGCAGTATCAAAAGTGAACGAATCATCCCTAAAGGCAGTATTTGGATCGGTTCCGGTGGGGACACAGACGGCTTCAACGACCTCGGTATGGTTGACATAAAAATATGTTTTTGCGCCCCAACCGGTGGTGGAGGAAACAAAGTCCCATTCTTCGTCATTCGGAACCGAGAAACCACTATCATAACGATTCGGTTCGACGTTGTAGACGTAGAGTGAGTAACCTAGAGGTATGGCTGAATCATAATGTGCCTTAATTTCGACCTCATTTGGGTTGACCCAGCTATATTCGACGATCACCGAATTGCCGGTCAGATAGTTCTTGACGGCTGGGTATTTGATGATACCAACGACGATGAGGCCGATAATGAGCCCTCTGGAAAACCAACTTAAGAAATCTTTCATTTTTTCTCCTGGGTTAGGGTTTGAATTTCAAGGATGCGACAAAAAACTTATCCTGTAATATAGCACAGATGTGCGTTGATGTCAAGTTATGGCTCGTTAAATCGACTTGGGGATGTGGATAGTGAGGTCGGTGTTTAGAGCCTTGGCAAAGCGCTTCATGAGAGCGATTGAAGTATTTGCTGACCCGGACTCGATGCGTGAAACTATGGCCTGAGAGGTGAGAATGCGAGCGGCCAATTCTCTTTGGGAGAGATTTTGCTTTAGCCGAGCCTCGATGATTTGGCGGGCAAGATTGTGTTCAGGCTCGGTCGCTTCCCACTCCTTGCGGAATTCGGGGTTTTTGAGTCTTTTGGCCAGATCTTCTTGGAAGGTATATCTTCTATTTTTGTTCATAGCTACTTATATCATATATAGTATCACTAGTATCGTGGAGTGAGATTCCTGCCTGCCCTCCTACCGGCGGGTAAACCGGCAGGCATGGCCTCGGCTACGCTCGGAATGACGGCGTGGAATAACTGTTATTCACGGGGTTTGAAGGACTGCTACTCCTATTTTGATTAGTTCGTGGCGGGGAGAGCTTCGGGGGTGCGGCAGGCGCCTTGGGTGAAGTCGGTGATGCCGGCAAGATTGGCTTCGCAGGCAGTACCGTATGTTTGACCGTTGGTACCGCAGACGGGGTTATAGAGCTCGGAGCAGATGATCTCAGGTGAGTTTGAGGTAGTCATGGGTGGTGGGGTTGGCTCGGAAGCTCGGCCACGAATGTCGGCCTGGATGGTGGGAAAGAGGATGATGCCAGCAATGAGGACGATTAGGACGAGAAGGATGGGGAAGACGAGCCAGAGTGATTGTTGACCACTAAGATTTTTCATAGGTAGTAACTTAAATATGGCAGATATCTTGACAAAGTGCAAGAGATGTGATATGCTATGGGTTATTCAAGGAGGTAGAAATGGCTGCTAAATACCCTCTAGCCGCAATTTCGATTGCGGTGTTGCTTTTTTTGGGGGTTATGTTGGGATTGCCGGCTGTTTGTAGCTGGCTGGCAACAATAACGGGAGGAGGGGTCTAGTACCCCTCTTTTTTGTGGCTAATAAACCTGATTGTGAGAGCCGGTTTTGAAATAAACACCAATTCCTTTTTGTTTTTGAAACATTTACGTGATTTCCTTCTCTTTTTTTGTCGACAACACAAAAATGGTCTTTATTTTATTGTCTGCTAGCTGGGTAAGAAATACCCTTACTATTCCTTGCAGGGAGGAGTAGCCTTGGCTGAGCGCGACAAGAGTGGCTTTGTTGCGAAGTTCTTTGCTCATGGGAACCTGAAGTACATCATTCATATATTATGATCATAATGTTTTGATAATAGAATGTCAAGGACAAAAAATCCCGCGGAGTACGCGGGATTTCGATAGACTAAGTCTGAGTGGAGACTTCATCAATTTTTGGCTTGGTGTGTATCGTTATACAAAAATTCCCCGAAAGAATACAAAATTATATAGATGACCAAACTACCTAATAAGGCTACAATGAGGATGGGTAGGCCGAGAGTGCCGATCATTATAGTAGCCGGAAAGAATGTGCTGAGAACAAAAAAAGCGTATACTACCATGCCTAGACTACCTAGTACAGCGACTAGAACTCTTGACAGAATGTATTGTTGATTTTCCTTTATCGCGTAGCCACAGACGATCGGTAGACTAATGTAGATAACCGTGACCATGGTGAAGATTACTACTGCTGAAGTTGTCATTTTTCCTCCGGGGAAGCTAGATATAGAATTTCAAGGTGAGATTTCTAAGATGGGGCATGATACTACGTAAACTATAGGATGTCAAGGCTGGAGTGTGAGTGGAGTGAGACCTGCCTGCCGGCAGGCAGGTTGCTGTCGGGTACCGGGACTCGCAATGACGATGATTAGATTTTAGCCACTTGGAGGAAATCGAGCTCAACAGGGGTTTCACGACCGAAGATGCTGACGAGGGTGACGATCTTGCCTTTGGCTTCGTCGATGGCCGAAACTGTTCCTAGCAGATCAGTAAACGGTCCCTCGATGATGCGGACGGCTTCACCCACACTGTAAGCGGACTGGAATTTGGGGGCGGCTTGCTCACCAAAGGCGGTAATAGCTTTGACTTCGTTTTCGGGGAGAGGGGTGGGCTGGTCGGCGGTACCCACAAAGCCGGTGACTCCTTGAGTAGTACGCACGGCGAGCCAGGCGTCGTCGGTAACGATCATGCGAACCAGCATGTAGCCTGGAAAGAGCTTTTCTTTGATGGTGGTTTTTTTACCTTTGTTGATTTTGATTTTCTCTTGAGTGGGAATAAGGATCTCAAAGATGTTGTGAGTGAGGTCCATGGACTCGACGCGGGTCTTAAGAGTGACAGCGACACGGTTTTCGTGACCGGATTGGGTGTGGACGACGTACCATCTGGCGGAGATTGGTGGCTCCGGCGTGATGATGATGTGATTGGGGTCCTCAACCTTGGCGATTAAGTCTGCTGATGTTTGTTTTTGATCTACTTTTAACTTCATTTTATTTTTTTTAGCGGCTTAATACTGATTGCAGAGCAACAGTAAACAAGTAGTCTAGTCCACCTGAGTAGGCGGCGACGATAGCGGTGGCGATGATCACCATGATCGTCATTTTGATGGTCTCCTGATGAGAAGGCCATTTTACCTGGTTCAATTCTAGCTTGACCGAGCGTAAAAATTCAAGTGGGCGAGACATATCGAGTTATTTTATCATGATCGAGAGTGATTGGGGACTAGTGGTTGTAACGACGGACTTATTGGCTTGACTTGGCGTGAAAAAAGGGATTAAATGAAAGTGGCTTGAGAGTTCGGCGAGGAGTTGGGAGGTTTTTCCTCTACAAGTACTCGTACGGGGGACGTCGTGTCCGATCTCGTCTTTGACGAATCGTGACCAG
>JAGVOE010000058.1 GCA_020052895.1 Candidatus Woesebacteria bacterium | reverse complement strand
TTACTCTTCACCATCTCCACCATCTTCTTAATATTCACAAGAGTCCCAATCGCATTACTCGCCCCCGTCAGCGCAAATAGTTTTATTCGTCCGTCATTGCGAGACCCGCCTTGGCGGGTCGTGGCAATCTCATCCATCAACCTCCCCTCCCCATCCACATCCCAAACCCTAAACTCCGCCCCGACTTCTTTACACAGCACCTGCCACGGTACAAAGTTGGAATGATGTTCAAGTCGAGTCACCAAAACAGCGTCGCCCTCTTTTATATTTTTCTTCCCCCAAGAGTACATCACCAAATTAAGCGACTCACTCGCATTCCTGGTAAAAATTATTTCTTCCGTCCTAGCCCCGATAAATTTCGCCACTTTCTCCCGTGTCTCATCCACCATTCTGGTTGACTCTACTGACATGTCATAGACCCCTCGATGAATATTAGCGTTATGATTCCGATAATAATCATCCATCGATTTTAAGACACTCTCCGGCTTCTGGCTCGTTGCCCCACTATCCAAATACACCAATGGATGTCCATTAACTTTTCTCTTTAATATCGGGAAATCTCCTCTAATCTTCTGTACATCAAACATAACTTATTCTACCCCCAAGAAGCCCTTAATTATTAACTTTTCCGCTTCAGATTTAGAAACTCCACGAGTGGCTAAGTAAAATAGTTGTTCTTCGTCTATTCTCCCCACACTGGCAGAGTGACTAGCTTTGACTTCATTGTTTTCTATTTCCAGCTCCGGCTCAGCCACTGCCAAACTTTTATTATCTAGCATTAGTAGTTTCATCGCCAAAAAACTATCTGATCCTATAGCTCCCTCATCTATTTTTACCCGACCTTTAACTTTTACTCTTGCCCCATTAGAAACAATTCCTTTGACTTCTACTCGGCATTTTGTCTTCCCCACTTCATGTCTTGATAACAGATTTATTTCATAATCTCCCTCGGTTTCTGCTTTTATAATTCCCAAAAGATCTTTCTCACTATTCAACTCATCCATAATAACTTCATACTCATACTTCCCCGGCTCTGTAACCAGAAATCTCTCAACATCTTGAGTTCTTGTGTTCTTGATTCCTTGAGTTCTTTTTTTCATCCTACACTCCCTTCCATCTCCAAATTAACTAATCTATTCATCTCAATGGCATACTCAAATGGCACCTCTCTCATGACCGGTTCCAGAAATCCATTCACAATCATCCCCTCCGCTTCATGCTCTGAAATCCCTCGGGACATCAAGTAAAAAAGCTGTTCTTCCGATATTCTACTCACCACCGCTTCATGCTCCAGTGTCGACTCGTTCTCCATAATTTTATTAGTTGGATAAGTATCTGATCGAGATTTAGAGTCTAGGATCAGGGCATCACAGACTACTTTCGATCTGGCCCCTTTGGCTCCTTTATTTATCTGCACTAGACCACGATAAGTGGCTCTACCACCGCCCTTACTAATTGACTTCGATAAAATCTGTGAAGTCGTCTCCGGTGCCAGATGAATCATCTTGGCACCCGTGTCCTGGTGTTGGTCTGCTCCCGCCCAAGCAATCGAAAGAATCTCTCCCCTGGCTTTTCTACCTGCCAAAATACAAGATGGATACTTCATCGTCAATTTACTCCCCAGATTTCCATCTATCCATCTCATCAAACCATCTTCCTCTACCCTAGCTCTTTTGGTCACCAGGTTATAAACATTTTTGTACCAGTTCTGAACCGTGGTGTACTGCATCTTAGCCCCCTTCTTGACAAATATTTCTACCACGGCTGCGTGAAGAGATCCAGACGAGTAGCTGGGTGCGGAGCAACCTTCGATGTAGTGTAAGTTTGCTCCCTCATCAAGGATAATCAAAGTTCTCTCAAACTGGCCGGCGTTCTCGCTGTTAATTCTAAAATAAGTCTGCAAAGGTAAGCCCACATCAACCCCCTTAGGCACATAAATAAACGAGCCACCGGACCAAGCTGCCGTATTAAGAGCAGCCAGTTTGTTGTCCCCCATCGGTATCAGCTTCCCAAAATACTCTTTTACTAAGTCTGGATACTGTTTGAGACCCTCGTCCATTCCCAAAAAGATCACTCCTTTGTCAGCCAAACTTTTTCGTAAAGATCCATAAATTACTTCAGAGTCGTACTGACTCTTTACTCCGGCCAGAGCTTCCCGCTCGGCCTGTGGCACACCAATTTTCTCAAACGTGGCTTTTATTTCTGGTGGCACCTCATCCCAAGTTCTACCCGCCTTTTCCAGTGGTTTCAAGTAGTAGTATATTTCGTCAAAGTTAATCTTCGACATATCCCCACCCCAAGTAGGCAACTCTTTTTCCCAAAAAACCTTCAGCGCCTTCAGTCTTATCTCCAGCATCCACTCAGGTTCTGCTTTCATCGCCGAAATCTCTCTCACCCTTTCCTCACTTATCCCCTTGGCCGACTTGTATGCGTACTCGAACTTATCCGAATGACCCAGTTTATAGGTATCTCCGATGTCTGTGATCGAAGATTCATCCTGAGCCTGTCTAAGGACTTTTTTGGCAAATCTACTCATACTTTTTATAACCGTTTTTCCCCAGCTCTGCAATTAGCGTTTTTCCTCCTTTGTCTACCAGTAACCCTTTTTTCAGAACCACCACTTTGTCAACTTCAACTAGAGAAAGCATCTTCTGATAGTGAGTGATCAATATTACCGACATTCCTGTTTGCTCAATCTGCCTTTGCAACTCGTAGGCCACAAAGTTTAGGGCATCCATATCCAGACCGCTATCAGTCTCGTCCAAAATGGCCAGCTTGGGTTGCAGTACCTTCATCTGAAGTATCTCCATTTTCTTCTTTTCTCCTCCACTAAAACCTTCATTCAAGCCCCGAGATAGCAGATCATCACCAATTCTTAGCTCTCTAGCTACCTCTTCTACTTGTCTCTTGACATCTAACGCTTTTACTTCCTGGCCCTTGGACCTCATCGAGGCTATCAGCATCTCCCTTACGGTCACTCCAGGAATAGAGACTGGATACTGAAACGCCATAAATATCCCCAGATTGGCCCTCTCGTCCGGCGACATCTCATTTATCTTTTTACCTTCAAAAAATATCTCTCCCTCAGTTATTTTATAGTTGGGATTTCCCATTAAGGTATTTGAAAAAGATGACTTTCCTGACCCGTTTGGCCCCATCAAAGCCACCACCTCTCCTCTAGCTACTTCTAGATCCACTCCTTTCAATATCTCCTTCCCCTCTACCTCAACTTTTAATTTTTTTATTATAAGTAACTCATTATCTTGAGTTCTTGATTTCTTGAGTTCTTGAGTTTTCATTTGATTAAATCCTCCAAAGTATATTTTTCTAATAATCCATTAATGTCTCCTGTTAGCCTCCCCATAAAGTCCTGTTGCCCGCACTCGCCCTCTACTGGGCATCCCCCACAGTACACCGGCTCCACCTCCCCTTCGATGGCTTCCAGAGCCTCCTTAATCTGAATCTCCTTAGGCTCGTAGTTTAGGCTAAAACCACCTCCCTTGCCCTCCTTAGAGTTTAGGATACCCGCCTCTACTAGGGAGCCAGCGATCTTGGCCATAAAAGCCCTGGGTAGACCCAACTCGGACAGATTTTTAAGAGAAACCCGACCTGTTCGGCCTTTTTGAGCCAAAACCGAGAGTAAGGCCATTCCGTAATCTGCTTTTTTGGTGAGGGTAAACATATACTTGGACTATTATACTCCAAGTACCCTTTTGTCGTCAACCCGTGCCTAAAACACTATCTTCTCTACCAACCGGCACTTTGTCGGGTCCATGGTTCGACTAGAATTCAGATAAATATCAATATCTTTAGCTTCAAATTCCCCAAACTGGTAATTTCTCATCTTCCATAACGCTTCAAAAAACTTCTCTCCAGGTGTTTTCTTAAATCTCAAAAGATTGACCCAAGCCAATCTTTCGTATATTCGTAAATACTTTGTGTAGTCATCTCCTTTTAATCCCAAATCTGTCCGAACTTGGTTTCGTAGTCCTTCCAAATCAAACTCCGGTTCTGACACTATCGAAACGCTCAGTTCGTTACAAGCCAAGTACCCTACTTTAAAGGGGTACTTCTTCCCCTGCATATTTTTTCTCACGACCTCAACTACCTTCTTGGCCGGTAAACTTCTTTCAATTCTTCCCAGCAAGGTCATGTGCAATCTCTCCAAAGGATAGAGATACAACCCTCCATCAGCAATCTCAAATTCATGCATTAATTTCCGATACTCTCTTTCCCACTCTGGCTTATTCAAAACAAAGTTAACGGTGTAGTTTTCTTCCAAGTGGTCATCCCAAAGTTTTATAGTGTCTCGATTCAGCCTCCTAATTTGATCGTCAATCTGTTCTTTTTCTTCGATAAACATAAACTTTAAAACAGGCCCATCTGAACCTCGGCTGGGGCCATAACTTCTACTTCCACCGGATAAGAAAAGTCTACCTCAATCTCCCGAAACTCATGCCACCGGTCTTTAAACTTTAGTTTCTTGTTTTTTCTAGCAAAGTCATAGACCCTAGTCGTTACCCTTACATCCATTTCACAGTACTTTTTCAGGTTTGCCAGACTCTCTTTGTCTCGCTTGTTCCACCATCTGACCGCCGCCAGACCATCAGCACTTTTACTTTCACCCAAGGTCTCCTTTGCCACGCTATCGAGCTTCACTCGATAACCAAAAACTTTTCTAATCTCTTCCAGAACGTCAAAATGTTTCAGCTTGGTAAAATCACCTCTTTCGTAAATACCATTCATAGCCGGATTATCAAACCCCAACGAATTATAGCCGATAATTCTATCAGCCTCTTCAAACCACGGCCACATCTCTTCAAAGTAGAGCTCCCTATTCCCCCAAAAATCTTTAACTTCTTCAGTCCAAAAGCTCTTCATCTCGCCAGTCACTTCTTCGCCACTAGGATCCACCTCCCGCCTATACACCGAGACAATCGATATTCCCAGGTCCGCTGGATCATTGGTGCTGATCTCCTCAAATAACTTTTTCGTCTCTACATCGTAAATTACTTCCACCCTGTTCCCATTTTGAGTCATAAGTAGATTATTTTACCTCTTCTTGCCTTCCCAGGACAACATTTTATCTTTGATATATTTTCCTAAAAATAACACCAGTATCCCCGCACCAATTACGGGCAAGTAATACTCCCAAACGCCCGAGGCTGGTAGCTCATCAGGTATCGGAGATGGAGTAGCTGTCGGGCTGGCCGAGGGGGTAGCATTAAAAATTAAGTTAAAAGAAATCGACTGCTGACCAGCCGTAATTAAGATCGTACTATTACCAAGGTCCAGCACCCCCGGGGTAAACTTCCAGACTCCACTTGGGCTGGCCGCCACCGTCGCCTCAGTTGAAGTCTTAATTTTTATCAAAATCTCAGCCGCTGGCGAAGCTGTTCCCTCAAGAGTCGGAATGGTTCCCGAAAAGTTGACCGTACTATAATCAACCCCCACTGTGGAGACTCCACCAATCTTGGTCAGAGTTAAGTCTTGGGCCATCACCACCCCTACGGCTACCATCAATCCTGCTCCCACCACCCCCAACCATCTGGTTTTAGTTATTTTCATTTGTCTAAGTTTACTTCTTGATTGAGTACTGGTAAGACTACCTCTACATCCAATATCTCTTGTTTTATCTTCTCAGTCAACACCAGTCTTGGCAACTCTTCACCATGTACCAAATAAATCTTGCGCAATCCCTTAATCTTTTTCAGCCACTCCAGGAGCTGGCTTTGATCAGCATGGGAGCTCATAGTAGTAATCTTCTTTATCTGTGCTCGAACTTCTACCGTCTTCCCCCAAATTTTTATCTCTTTTTTACCATCTAGTATCTCTCGACCCATCGTCCCTTCTGCTTGGTAGCCTACAAACACCAGCTGTGTTTTAGGGTCCCCCAAAAAATTAAGTGCGTGATGAATTACCCTACCACCAGTCATCATTCCACTACCAGCAATTACTACCTTGACTCCTTTCAAGTTCTTTATCTGTTTACTCTTTTCAATGGTGTCGCACAAAACTAGGTTAGGAAAGTCAAAAGGGTCGTCAGTCTTTACTTGTGTCTTTAGGGGTGCGCTATATAGCTGAGGAAAATCTCTAAACACCTCCGTCGCCCTTATCGCCATCGGACTGTCCAAAAACACCGGCACACTATTCGACATTTTCCCTTGTTTCTTTAATTGATCAAAAATGTACAGCAGCTCTTGAGATCTCTCAATCGAAAATGATGGAATCAAGACGGTTCCTCTTTCTTTTTCAGCCTGCTCCACCATCTGAGCCAGGCATTCCGCTTCATCTCTTCGCTCATGTACCTCATCTCCGTATGTGGACTCTACCACCACCATCTGAGCCTCACTCACCAAATGAGTGGGGGAAATCAACGGCTCTGGACTATTTCCCAAATCTCCGCTAAAAACTATCCTCTTTCCTGTCTTGGTCTCTTTTACTACTACACTGGCGGATCCCAAAATATGGCCCGCGTCGATCATAGTCAGCTCAAAGTCACCCACAGCAAAGGGTTTGTCATACTCTACCAAAACTACTTGTTTTAAGATCTCAAACACCTCCTCATCTGTATAAATAACGCCCTTTGACCCGTCCTCCTTGGCTATCTTGGCCGAGTCAAACATTACGATCTGGGCCAAGGCTTTGGTCGCCTCCGTCATAAAAATTGGTCCTTTAAAGCCCCAATTAACCAACATGGGTAATCTTCCACAGTGGTCCAGGTGGGCATGTGTCAGCACTACAGCTGATAATTTATCAAAATCAATATCCGGCTTTATAAAGTTTAATTTTGCCTCCTCAGCTTTTCCTTGAAACATACCAAAGTCGACCATCAAACCAGTACTATTTCCGCTCAAAAAATAACTCGACCCCGTTACCATCTGGGTCGCCCCCAAAAACTTCAAATGCATATCTTTCAGTGTACCAGAAGCCATTGTCATTGCGAGGAACGTAGTGACGCGGCAATCTATATAGATTAGAATGAATCATGGACTGCCCTCACTGTCATGAGCCACTCTCAGTCATCGAAATCGAAACTGCTGATGGCCAATCTCACTCTATCAAGGAATGCCTCTCTTGTGGCGGCCACTTTTTAGAGCCCTATCTCGCCAACTTCCTCACTGTCGAGACCGCTAGAAACGTAGATTCTATCCTCCCCAAAAGCCATGCTGTTCCGACAGCTCCTCCCAGTTGCCCTCACTGTGGCCAGATCATGTCCAGTATCAAAGATGACGCGGTTCCTCAGACTGTCACCGTCTTCACCTGTCCCAACCACCACGGAGACTTCTTTCCCAAGGACCAGCTCTTACTTTTTAAACAAGCTCAACAGTCCAAAATTTATTTTCACAAGCTTTGGGGCATTCCTCTTCGCTCTGCTTTTGCCGTTCTTATCCCCATCTTAGTCATTTTTTCTTTGGCCACTCTTTTGCCTTCAATTTTAAAACAAGTTACTACCACTCAAGAAACCCGTGTCAAAGCTTCAGAAATACTGACTTCCCCTTTAATTACCCCTCTTTCTTCCACTCATGTTTTAATCTCCTTTTCTAGCTATCGACCAGCCAAGACCTCTCTTCGTTTTACCGAAGGACAGACCCAAAGCTATCCCGTCTCCACTTCAGCTCAAATCAATCACTTACTAAGTATCGAAGATCTCCGTCCCAGCACTCTCTACAAGTATGTTATTGTTCTCGACCTTAACGGCAAATCAGTCACCACCTCTGAGTACACTTTTTCCACTCCCTAAAACCGCATCATGCCATCCCGTCAACTATCACCTCTCGAACTAAACCATCTTCGAAAACATGGATTTTCCGATCTTGACCCCGACTCTTTGGGCAAAAAACCTGTCGAATACTTTACTGGTCACGCCGAGTTTCTTGGGCTAGACTTTCTAGTAACGCCAGATACTCTTATTCCCAGACTAGAGTCCGAGTACTTGGTTCAGCAAGCCGTCCAGATCATTGCTGATCAAAAAATCTCCCATCCAGTCATCGCCGACATCGGCACCGGTTCGGGGTGTCTCGGTCTTTCTCTGGCTTTCAATCTAGCTCAAAGGCAGATTCCTTATACCATTTTCTTGTCCGATATCTCCCCCCAAGCTTTAAAGGTAGCTGAGCAAAACGCCGCTAAGCTCCTCACTTCTACCGCCAATCTCTTTTTTGAGACCTCCGACTTACTCAAAAGCTTTCCCTCAATCAAATTTGATCTTCTTCTGGCCAATCTCCCTTATATTCCAACCAAAAATCTTTCTCGTCTCGATCCTTCGGTCCGAGACTACGAACCCAGGCTGGCGCTCGCCGGTGGTACAGACGGCACTTTCTACATCAATCGCTTACTCAAAGATCTACCCCCCTTTCTCTTTCGTGGAGGCGTCGCCATCTTTGAGATAGATGACACTCATTCTCTCACTAGCTTTACCCTTCCCAGCTCTCTTTCTGCCCAAATAGATAAAGATGTCCACGGCGTTCCCCGCTACCTTACAGTTCGCCTAAAGACCTCATCTTTGTTAGACTAAACTATGAAGAAAATCTGGATCATTAGTCTTATCGTCTTTCTTTTGTCCATCTTTATCATCAAAGCTACCGACCAAACCAACCACTTCAAAACCCAAAACAGCTTCGATCCCAGCCAGTCCAGAGCCATCTTCAATAGCCAGACGATCTCCATTCCTGCCACCTTGGCTCAAATACCACCGCCTCCACCCCAAGTGCTGGGTGACTCTACTGGTGAGAAAGAAATTTTTGTCGACCTCACCAATCAAAGAATTTATGCCTACGAAAATGGTGAACTCATCTACACTTTTCTTGTCTCTACCGGCAAATGGGGACGCACTCCCACTGGAACTTTCTATATTGCTAACAAATTTCGCTTCGTCAAAATGAGTGGCGGTTCGGCCGCCCTA
>JAGVOE010000010.1 GCA_020052895.1 Candidatus Woesebacteria bacterium | reverse complement strand
GTGCCGAGGAGAGGACTTGAACCTCCATGGGTTGCCCCGCTAGCTCCTAAAGCTAGTGCGTCTACCATTTCGCCACCTCGGCATACATATATTTTATCATTGGAGATTGTGGGCGGACACGGGGATCCGCCCCTACATTTATTCGAGGTGGTCGAAAAACTGGGAAATACCATTTGCCCAAGAGCCGTCTGAGGGTGGAGTGTAGGTCTTCATGACTTCTAAGGGGTCTTTGCTGTGATTTCCTTTGAGAAAGATCTTGGTAAACTGAGGGGCAATCCGTCTTAGAGCATCTTCGTAGCTGTCAAATCGGGTGACTTTTAAAATTTCGGGGTTGGATGGCTCAGGATAGATGCCCCAGCCCCAGCAGTTGTAAGAGTTGTCCGGAATGTGTTTACAGAGACCAGACTCTTGCTGAGCTATGGCGACCAGCCAGCGATAATCAAACTGGTACTGATCTGACAAGGAAACAATTAGATCTGAGTGAGTTTCCAAAGGTGATCCAAATTTATGCAGATATTGCCTAACTATTTCTGGTCTGGCGTCGGCGGTTTTGACCGAAGTTTTGATCTGCTGATCGAAGGTTGGAAGGGCGGCAAAGACATAAGGTTCGTCTGGACTTAGGATAGTTTCCGTTAAAGACTGATCACTTTGGGATTTGAGAAAGAAATTTTGGGTAGAAATGGAGGTAGAGCCGAAATCGGTGAAAGACAGTCGATTGAGGGCCAAAGTGACACGGGTAATAATGATAAATAGCACCAAAAGGTACAAAAACTTTTTCAGCATACGATAGATTATCGTTACAGATATGGGCTGAGATGTCAAGAAAGGGGTGCACCAAGAGGGATTCGAAGTCTTCGGTCGATTCTGCTGAATCGCCTCGGACCGCGACTCGGTGCCGTCGCACCTCCGTCAGGTTCGAATTTGTTGTGCACCAAGAGGGATTCGAACCCCCAACCGGCGGCTTCGAAGGCCGACGCTCTATCCAGTTGAGCTATTGGTGCATGGATATATTTTACCTTGAAATGAGGTAAAATATGACAGTTCCGGGTCAGTAGCTCAGTTGGTTAGAGCACCTGCCTCTTAAGTAGGGTGTCGCGGGTTCGAGTCCCGCCTGACCCACCCGCATGAAGTTAATAATCTTTACTTACGCTCCGGCAGGACTAGGACATCTACGGGTGACCGAAGCTCTGGTAGAGAGTAGACCGAAGGAGAGCCCTTACATTCTTTTGGGTTCGGTAGACCGGTTTATGACTTGGATTCACCGCTTTACCAGTATCAATCCAGTCGGAAAATATTTCTTTTTAAAAATTCAGTATGGTTTTCTCGAAGATGTTTTTACAAGAGTTTACCGTAGCTTCCTAACTTTATTTTCCGGATCGATCTACCGACAGTTTAAAGATATTATTGTTCGTAGCTCCAGTGATGATGAGGTCTGGATTGTGGCAACTCACTTTGGCATGGCCCATCAGATTGGGGCGGTCAAACAGAGGTTAATTGAGGAAACCGGTAGAAGTGTAAAGCTAATTGTTCAGGTGACCGATGATACTTATCAGCACATTTGGTGTGTGCGTGGAGCGGACTTGACCTTCGTTCCCAGCAGCTTTGTCAAAGCCAAGTTTCAAAGTTACGCTCAAAAGGAAAATATTGAATTTGTGGGGGAAGTAATCCCCTACCCCATTTCTCCGGTTTTGTGCCAAAAGATTTTTGGGACTCAGGAGTCTAGAAGTAAGGCTTTGGCCAGTCAGAGCGGAGTGGTCCGGGTAGCGATTCCTATTTCCGGAGCAGCGGTGGGGCTTGGGTACCTTACTGCTCTAGTTAAAGAGATTAACAAACTTTCCCAAAGATTTGAGTTTTGGATTCTGGTGAGAAAGTCTCCCTTTACCGAGATGTTTAGATCGTCGGTGGCCAAACAGCTTGGAGTAAACTTATTAGTAGGAAAGGATGATATGGAGATGATTACCTTGTACGAGCAGCTATACCAAGACCAGCTGATTCATCTAGAGATTACCAAACCCAGCGAGCAGCTCTTTAAAGCGATTCTAACCCCTGACTTGGTCGGAGGGAGCCTACTCTGGCTGACCAGTCCGGTGGGCAGACAGGAGCGAGAAAATCTAAAATTCCTAGAAAGGCACGGTTTGCTGGCCCTTAGCTCTCCCCAGCCATCTACCAGAGCAATCAGACTACCCCAAAGTCCGGATCGAGCGGCGAAGATGATGACTCAGGCTTTGGAGTCGGGCTTGCTAGAGAATCTCACCAAAAACTCTTATAGATTTGCCGAGGGCTCACGATGGTCGAATGAAGTAGGAGCTGATGGGACTAGGCAGTTTTGGATCAAGACGGCCGAAAAGATGGATAAATGAGGGTTATTTGTGCTATAACATAGGTTATGACATATCCAAATCGAGGAGAGAGAAGTTATTTTGATGCTACTTGTGCTCAGTGTGGTTCGGCTTGTAAGGTTCCCTTTAAGCCAAATGGTCGTAAGGAAGTTTTTTGCAGTAAGTGCTTTGAGACGAATGGTGGCGGTTCTCGAGAGAGTAGTTTCGAGGCTCCGAGAGGTCCTCGAGCCTATGGTCGGAGAGAGTTTGGCACTGGTGGCCAGGATAGACAGATGTTTGGGGCTACCTGCGATCAGTGTGGTGAACGCTGTGAAGTCCCCTTTCGCCCTACCAGCGGCAAGCCAGTTTTGTGTAGCCATTGTTTTGCTGGAAAAAATGAGGATAGAGGGTCTCAACCTCGCAATCTAGATTTAGAAGTGATCAGCGCAAAACTAGACAGAATTTTGACACTACTAACTCCCCCTAAGCCAGAGCCAGATGATGAGAGTAACCTGCAAAAGAAAGTGGCCAAGGAGATAACCAGTAAAATTTTGGAAGAAATCGAAGTTGGTTCTGGTAAGAAGGTGGTAGCGAGAAAAAAGAAAGCTAAGGTAAGTGCCAAGAAGAAATAAGACCGGTACTTATTCTGGCAAAATATTCTCTTTAACTAAATATATACTTGTGTCTTATATGTTGGACTTTATTAAACTGTTAGGATCTTGAGATGAGATCCTAGAGTTGCTTAGGGTGGATTACGGGACTTGAACCCGCGGTCTCCTCCTCCACAGGGAGGCGCTTTACCAACTAAGCTAAATCCACCACGTAAAGCATCGCCACGCAGTAAACCACATTCCCCCGTATGACGAGCCATATGTATTTTACCTTAAATACGGTTCCGAATGGTAAAATCATCCTATCGGGGTGTAGCTCAGATGGCTAGAGTACTGCGTTTGGGACGCAGGGGTCGGAGGTTCGAGTCCTCTCACCCCGACATTTTGGTAAAATACTATATTTAGGCGGGTGTCGTATACCGGTATTACCTCAGCTTTCCAAGCTGATGAAAGGGGTCCGACTCCCCTCACCCGCTCCAATAAAAATCTCTTCCTTGTGGGGAGATTTTTGTTGGACTGTAAGGAGTCGGACCAGCCGGAGGCGCGACTGGCGGCGAGTCGCGGTCCGAGGCGAGCTAGTAAGCGAGACCGAAGAGGCCGACACTCCCCTCACCCGCTTATTTGGAGTATAGAATTCACCACTCCGTTAAAAAAGCACCCATTTCTGAGTGCTTTGGTTGTGAAATCAGGACCGCATTATCATTCCTGGAACATGCCCTTTAAATTGCAGTGGCTGGTTTGGGGTAACGTCGTATAGAAGAATCATGTTGTATCCCGACAAGGTCAGAAAATTGTGAATTTCAATGACCGCTTCGTTTTCTGCCAATTCGTTACTATGAAGCTTTAATTGTTGCCCCACTTCTTCGTTGTTGGAACTTTCTGGCCCTACTTCGAATTCTCCGATTCCGAAACCTATGCTTGCAAGTGGTGGAGTAAATAAATTTAGGAGTGAATCTATCTCTCCGTCAGGATTCAATGTTTCAGGTACAAAATTCGGAAATCTTTCTTTTAAATCACGAAGAATGTCTCTAAAAGTTGATTCGTTTTCTATTGCTGATTTTGAAATGTTCAAAAGGACCTCCATGGTGAATGTTTGCTTATTATAGTTGCCATACTTACATGTGTCAAGTTATAGGGTTGTATTTGTGCCTATGTATAGGGATTCTAGTGCCTCAATCTGGACTACAATTTCCCTCAATTCCGTCCGAGCCAATTCACACTCCCAGCTTAATTTTCTTGCCGATTTTCCTTTTTGATGGTTTTCCAATGGTAGAGATAGAGAGGAATGCCGACTAAAATCATGGAAAGCGAGGTAGAAAGTTGGCGTTTGCGCTGGTTGGTCTGTTCGGTCTCGTTTCGCCCCTTTTGTTCCTCGATCGAGAGACTGGAATTTTTACCGTCCGGGGTGTTGACATTGGCTGTTTTACGACTATTATCTGAATATGGTCGAAAATAAGGATTATAGTCATTCTTTTGAGAGTATTAGGGCTATGTCGACCGAGATTTTGGAGGCTTCTGAGGACTTGGTTGAGATGGATCTATCGGCGATTGACGGCATACTTCTTCCAAGAGTATATTCGTATCTAACTACCAGAAGTGAAGGTGTCTGGCTTCCAGAAGGATATCGCTGGCCTTTGCAAACTGAGTTTGGTTTAAACTTGTTTTTTAATGTGGTAAATTTTTGCTATCAAGATCCGACGACCGGGCATGAATACGTTTATTTAGATAACGAGAGTAGAAAGATTAAGAGATCAACCGGCTTGTTGGCGGCTATGGCTAGATCCGAGTTGGATTTGCCAATCGATTACTATCTTTAGGATATGGGGGAACGTTGGATCTTTTGATTGATTCTGAGTACAGTGCTTCAAAAATGATATTGATCCTTAACGAGAGTGGATACTTTGATGATAAATTTATGAAGAGATCTCAGCTGGCCTGTCGCATGACTAGTGAAGTTTTGGTTCGAAGAGGGCACGAACCACTTTCCGATCTCGATAAATTGACGGTGATGGCGGATTATCGAATTCCACAAGTATTTTATAATCTCGCGGCGGTAAACATAGTAGATCAAGAGTTGGCCGATAAACTGGAGAACGGACAACCCATTTTATCGAATAGCCGTGAGGAGAAGGCCTTAAGATCTACCGCGGTGGTAGTAGGTAAGATGGTTGCAAATAAAATGGGAGTATCGGAAGCAGAAGTAGATAACATTTTGTGGGGTTTATCTCAGGATATGGTGAAGAAAGGAGAGATGGTTATACCACACATGATTGTGGCGACGGACGCTTACTGATCTTGGGACTTAACGACTTTGGTCAGAAAAAATCCCGCTTCTGAGTGAAGCGGGCTGAGTGGGTTTACTCAATGTCTGGAATGTCTGGTTTGGAAATAAGTAGCGTGGCTACTACAACGATAATTGTAGCTACCAGAGCGGCCGTAACGTCTCGCGCAATGAGGCCACGGACAACTCCCAGGGCCACTGGTTGAGTATTTATTAGTAGCCAAGAGCCAGTGGGGAAAACCAGTCCCCAGAGGAGTTGCTTGGTGAGAAACCAGCCTAGTGGCACCAAGATAACCAGGACGGTTATCATTAGAGTAGTGCTTAAAACTTCTCGAACGCTTGATCTCATGGTTACCTCCAGTTTAATGTTCTGCCGCATCATACCACAAAAGATCTAAATTGTCACCCTATGGGATAGTATT
>JAGVOE010000025.1 GCA_020052895.1 Candidatus Woesebacteria bacterium | reverse complement strand
GGTTTTCTTTGCATCTCCCAGAGTCTTTCGTAGGTGACGAATTTACTAAACATTTGATAGATAATCTCGATCCAGCCTTCGGTGCCATCTCTCCAAAGGCCTTGTCTGATACAGCGCTGCCAAAATTCGGTCAACATAATCCGAATAAACCGCCATCCAGCCATGGGAGGATGACCAGCTTCCAAGAGCATTTTTGCCTCGATTTTTGACCAGGCTAGAGTATTTGGAAGTTTTTCGTCGATGTTTTTGTGAGATAGGTGAACCATCTGCTGACGAAGATCTCCAAAAGTACCCTCGATTTGGGGCTGTTCGTGGAGCTGGCCTTGCCATCTTTTTAGAGCGGACTTCTGGATGAGACGAAGAACGCGGGAATCTCCCCAGTGACTGAGATGCCGGCCCAGAAAAACTTCGTAACGACTAATGGTGTACGCCTGGTGGTCTGGATTTTGGATAGTCGAGAGAACTTCTTTGGCTAGCTTGACTGGAATCCTTTCGTCTGAGTCGAGATACAAGAGCCAGTCACCTTTGGCGGCTTTGGCACCGTCGTTACGCCACTTGGCAAAACTTTCGCCGGTAGTATGAACTATTTTGGTACCCAGACGGCGACAGACTTCGAGGGTGTTGTCGGTAGAGCCATTATCCACCACGATGATTTCGTCGGCAAACTGGGAGGAGATAATGGCCGGAACTATCTCTTGAGCGACATTTCGAGCCAGAATGATAATAGATAATTTCATGATTATTGTTTACCAGGTACCGAGACTTTTTTGTTCCAGCTGCCCCAGCCAAATTTTTTAAAGAAGAAGTCTTGAGTGGCTATTTTTTGAGCCGGAGTACCTAAAAATAATTTTTTAACAGCCTCTCGCAGTAGCGCAAACTTGGTTCTAAAGCTGGCGTAAGTCAGGCCAAAAAGCAGACGATTTCTGGTCAAGAAGTAGTCGTTTAACGGAGAGCCAATGCCGGAACTTTGAGCCACTTTGTGCCAGAGCTTGATCTGAGGATCGAAAACCACTTTGAGGCCGGCTTTTTTTATTCTGAGACAGAGATCGGAGTCTTCGAAGTAAAGACAATAGCGTTCGTCAAAAAGACCGACCTTTTTCAAAACATCGGCGCGGATAATAAAGAGACAGCCGGTAACAAAGTCTGTCTCCGTAAGGCGCGAGAACTGTCCCCGATCCACCTCGTCTACACCGAGATGAGTAGCATAAACGTTGTCCCAGTCGTGTCGACCACCGGCATACCAGATAACTCGGCCCAGTTCCGAACGAGAGTATTTTTTTCTAAACTCAAAACCTTTGGCGAAGTAAATTAGGCCACCCAAGACACCTACCTGGGGGTCTTTAATGACTGAAGATAATATATTTTGAACTAGGTCTGGAGGGACGACGGTGTCGTTATTGATGAGAACTATAATCTCGGCCTGATCTTTGAGAGCTCGACGGAAGCCAAGATTGTTACCGGCGGCAAAACCAATATTGCCAGGAGAGTCCAGATAAACAGCATGTTTGAATTTGGCTAGACTTTGTCGCAGATCAGGAGAGCGGGAGTTGTCTATACAGTAGATTGTCAGCCCAACTTCCTTCGGCAGAATGTTGGCCTCTAGCTGAGCGACAACTTCCAAGGTGTCCTGATCACTGTGAAAGTTGACTGTAATAAAGGCAATTTTCATGTACCTACATTATATATTGTTTATCTAGGCTCCGCGAGTAGAGTAAAATACTAAGACAGTGATAAAAAGAAAAAATTGGCATACTTGGTTAGCTTTTATACTAATAATTTTGGCGGCGGTAATGGTAAGGTTTGTGAGACTAGATAAGGTGCCGGCCGGCCTCTATTATGATGAAATTGATTTGGGCTATCAGGTAAAGAGTTTTTTGAGTACCGGAAAAGATTATCAAAGAGGACTGAGTCCTTTTTTCTTCCGCTCTTTTAATACCGATAAAACGCCACTGCCGATTCTGTTTTCAAGTCTACCTTCACTTTTTTTTAAGTCCCCAGAGTATCAAGTCAGGGCCGGGGCAGCGGTGGCCGGCGTAATTTGTGTCTTACTGGCGATGTTGCTGGCTTACCAACTCACCCATAAAAAAATGGCCGGACTGATTACCGGTCTGGTCTTTGGCCTTTCTCCCTGGCAAATTCAGTTCAGTCGAATCGGTTTTGAAGCGATCTTTATGCTCATGGTCTTCTTGACTTCCATCTCCACCTTCCTCTACTGGCAAAGCTCTAAAAAACTTTGGGCATTTTACCTCTCAGCGATTCTTTTGGGGCTCAACGTGTATACCTACCGGACCATGAGTTTGTTTGGACCGCTAATCATACTGCTGTTAATAGTTATTTATTTTAAGGATATTTGGAAACTGGGGATCATTAAGATTGGGACTTGGCTGGCAATAATGGCGGTAATGATTTTACCTTTCCTGTACGCCACGACCTTTGGTTCGGCCGACCAAACTAGAATTGATCAGATCTCCGTTTTCTCCGACCCGATGATTCCCATTAAGGTAATGCGTAACCGCGAAGTAGATTCAAATGATTTTGGTAATCCACAAGTGGGCAAAAAGGCGGTTTGGTGGTCCCCTATTTTTCATAATAAAGTTCTCAGTTACGTTACCGGTTTCGGAATTAACTATTACAAAAACTTTTCGGCCGACTTTCTATTTTTGACCGGTGACCCAAATGGGAGGCACTCTCCCAGTAATACCGGGGAACTGTTATTCATCGACGTGATCGGATTGGGATTTGGACTGGTGGTGGTCGGAAAAAAGATTAAAGATAAAAAATATCAACTTTTTTTGGCACTATTACTACTGGCGCCGATTCCGTCGGACCTCACCATGGATGGGGCCAATCACGCCTCACGTCTGATGATCTTGGCCGGACCACTACTGATTATCGTAGGCCTCGGTTATACCGAACTAATCAATTGGCTCGCGAAAAATAAAAAATACATACTGGGGATTCCCCTACTAGGCGCCGTTTGGCTAATCGGCGTAATATTCTATCTTCAAAATTACTTTATCCACTACCCCATTGAAAGTGCTCGACAGTTTGGCTATGGCTACAAACAAGCGGTCGAAAAAATAACGAGTCTCCGAAAAGATTACCCGCAAGTACGCTTAACCAGCCTGAATGATCCGCCGATGCTTTATTATCTTTACTGGTCACAGACGTCACCAATGCAAGTACAAGCTTATGGCTCAAACTTTGATGAGCAAACGATAAAGAAGATGCCTCTCGATAACGTCAAACCGATAAGCTGGGGAGCCAAAGTCTGCACCCTCGATGAGATAACTAAGCTGGACCCTAAAACGATCTATATGGTAGCCTACGTTAATCTACCGATGGATTTTAGAAGCGCGGATAAAGATAAGGTTCCGACGGGAATTAAGTTGATTGATGTGATCAAGTACCCGGACAATGAAGTAGCTTATTACTTAATTTCGAGAGACACCAAGAGTGGCGTGCCGGTGATGCCTAGTAAATTAGACGCCTGCAAATAAAATATATCTTTAGGTACGAAAGTAGTCTTCGCCCGAGTCGAGATATTCGTTGTCAAAAAAATTAATGGTTGTTTTGAGAATTCTTGTTCTGTAATCATAGATTTATGTATACCAATTTATTTCAAGAGGCGGCGCTGAAGCTTGAGAAAAAAGGTCTCTTTTTTGGATCTAGAGTTTTGTAGTCTGACAGTCAGAAACCAGTAGCGAATTTCTTTAAAGTTTTCTTTAAAGGTCCTTTGCCAAAGCGGAGTAAACTCCCCAGCCTTGACCGGCTTGAAGTCTTCTGCCTGCCAGACTTTAAGATAGATGAGTAAGATAGCAAAAAACTGGAGAAAGGCCATGACTAGGCCATGAAGTCCATCTTTATAACCCTCTCCGGCAAAATAGCGAGAAAGGAATTCACCGAAGGGTTTTTTGAGGAGATCGACCGGCTCAAACTGGTAGCCCGTAGCTATCAGTTCTTTGGCTTGCTGAGAAGAGTAGCGCAAGGTGCGCAGGAAGTACTCATCTATAGTTTGAAAATGTTGGTGTTCTAGAGCCAAAGCCGGGCTGTCCTCAAGAGTGAGGCCGGTGCCATAGGTAACCGGTACGGAATGAATTTCGTCCTGCCACTGAACCGAGCCTTTTTTAAAAAAACGGATATTGTGATCTGGCCACCAACGAGAGTGCTGAAGCCATTGGTCAAAAACCAGATTTTGCCTGGGAATACGAACAAAGTCGACCTCGTTTTGGTTAGCAATTTCTATGAGCTTGACAGCTAGGGTTTTGGGGACTCGTTCATCGGCGTCGACGATAAAGATCCAGTCTCCTAGAGCTTTGTGGATAGCAAAGTTTCTGGCTGGCTCAACGTAGCCCACGGCCGGGTGATGAAAAATACGATCGGTAAACTCTTTGGCGATCTCAACGGTGTTGTCCGTGGAGTCCATATCGACCACCACAATTTCATCACAAAATTTGAGAGTTTTTAAACAAGCAAAAATGTTTTTTTCTTCATTTCGAGTGTTGATGACGGCGGAGATCTTTATCTTGGACATGACTAGTTAAATTTGTACACGTTTATCTCACCCGAGTCAAAGATCTTAGTGAGCTGGAGATCAGCGGGAGCTAGCTTGAGGCGTTTGAGAGGAGTTTCGTAAACGTATCGAATGTTATTTTTTTGCAGGAAGTCTAGGGCCCAGAGCTTGTCCTCTGTTTGGTAGAAGCGCTGGATCTCTTTGGCTCTTTCCTGATAGCGGAAACCGGTGATGTCCAGATTGATGGTGTCTGAGAGAAACTCCGGCTGGGCAGAGAGGGCAGAGATATAAGCCGTGGAGACGTACGAGTAGAGAGGCTTGGGGGCAGAGAGAGACCGAGAGGTGGCCAAGCTAAAGAGAGGTGCCAGTACCAGGCCTCTAGGCTGGTCGCGGAGCTTGTCCAAAGCCGAAAGCTCGGTATAACTAAGACGAGAAGCGGAGAAAAAACTAAAATAGTCTTTGAGAGTGCCGATAGAGGTGAGAGTGGCTAGAATAATAAGAGTTATTAGGGTGAGATTGTTGGCTATTGGTGCAGAAAAGCGCTTGGTCAGAGAGAGGATGGCTTTGGCGGTAAAAATGCCGAGGAAAAATAAAGCATAGTACATAAACTGAATAGTGTTCCAAGGATTGGCACTCTGAGTAAACAAAAGAGGGATGAGTAAGCCGAGAAGTATCAGCCAGCGAACGAGACTCTCGGAAGTAGTGCGAAACTGAGTCAAGGCCATCTGGATAAGGCCTAGGAAGCGAAATCCAAGATTGCCGACCAGAAAGACTGTCAGAGCAAAAAGATTAACGAGACCGAGTTTGATAAAGTTACCGGAAGCCTCATAAACTTGCCAGGCCGAGACAAGCTGCGGCCAGTAGAAACGATCAAAAGAAGCAAAGAGAGCCCTAGGAAACCAAAGAGGAGAAAAGACAAAAGGAAATGTTCCTCCGAGAACAGTGAAAGGGAGAGAGATAAGCACACCGATGAGAAGAACTCCGAAAAACAGTTTGTACTTTTTGGAAAGAAGAAGAGCTCCCAAGAGAAGGATAAATGCGTAGATCTTGGTTTGGGCTAGGAGACCACCGAGGAGGATTAGAAAAAAAGTATGTTTGTTGTTACGTGGAGTGAGATCTTTCCCGCCTAGGGCGGGTAAACTCTTTTCGCTCAGGATGACAAGGAAGAGAAGGAGGAGGACGATGGAGAGGACGAAGGGGGGGTTAAGAAAAATGGAGACAGATTGATTGGCCCAGAAAGCCGACTCACCGACAAAAAAGTCTTGGCCGGTCAGGAGCTTGGGAATAAAACCAAAAGAACCAGCCAGAAAAACCAAGAGCAAAGACAAGAATCTTTCGGAGCGAGAGAAGAGCCAACTCTTCAGTAATTTATCAAGTAAAAATACAATCGCTATGCCGGCGAGAAGCGGAAAAAGGCGGAAATAGAAATCCAAAGAAGAGATTCCGAAAAGCTTGACCGAGAGACCGGAGAGATAATCAAATAGAAAGTGATAATTGGCAATCCTCTCTCCTGCGATCTGGGGATGGGCAAAACTTAATGGGTGGCTGGAGAAGTTTTCGATGATAGATAAATGAAAGATAGCATCATGGCCGTTGGGTCCCCAAAAACCCATACCAAAAGGGTAGAGCAAGCCGTTTCTGAAAACGGTTAGACCGGCGAGGAGGGCAATGAGGAAAGTTATTAGTGCGAAGTAGTTGGTGCGAGGTGCGGGGATATTAGATTTCTTTATTTTCTTGATGATTAAAATAAGGGCTATTAAAATAATTAACCAAAGAAGCCAGGTGGGGTGAGAACTGTCTTTGAAGGGGGTGTAGGGGGTAAGGTTCCAAGTGGTTAGTGACTGGTGCCGGGTGACTTGAATATCTTTTGAAGAAACTTTTGGAGCTGAAAAACCTGAGAAAGTAATTTTGTCTGGTTCCAATGTCAGCGTTTGATCACCCGACTTGAAGGCTATTTGCCAGTTGTCCCACTGTTTGGAATGAACCGAAGTGGCCTGAGCCAGATCGAGATCTAGACTTAGCTCCGTGCCGGGGTACTTGATAGAGTCGATAATGGCGGGAATTTCGTGGAAGAGATCCAAACTCTGATTTGGGGTAGCAAAAAAATCTTCATAAATCTCCCGGTTATAAACTCGGAAGTCGATAATCTGGGTGACTCCATTTTCGGACTGGAGACCGAGACGATAGTAAGGACTCTGGTACCAGTAGACTTGGCCGGAGGAAAGACCTTTCGGGTCGGCCGACTGATAATAATAAGCCGGCGAGCTTTCGGGATAGCGAGCTTTGAACCAGTCACCAAAATCGGCCAAAGAAATGAAGTGTAAGTTAAACTGTCCCTGGTCTTTTTTAAGCAGTTGGTAGACATTTTTAATTTCTGCTTTATAAGACTTTAGATCATAATCATTTTCCAGACCAATATTGAGATACGTAAATTCGTTGAAACTTTTCTGACCGTATTGGGCTAGTAAATTTTCAAAGTAGGCCGTATTTTGTCCCATGGATAGATAATCATTGACCTGGACTGAGTAGCTAGATTCGGACCGGTAACCATAAAAATTAAACAAGTCTCGCTGGGCCCAGCGAACCATAGCTAAATTGACTCGATTTTTGGAGCTGTCGGCCGGGACTAAAGAATTATTCTTGTCCGGAAAGTAAGGACTGCCGAGGTACCCACCCCAGATCCGATAATGATCGGTAGTGTATTGATCGTCACAGTTCATGGCCGTCAGGACAGAGTATTTTGACTGCAGATATTGAAGAGAGGTGCTATCCAGATGCCAGGCCGAGACAGACTTGGGATAGAAACCGAAACGGACGAAGAAGGACTCCATATATGTATCAATTAGCTTTTCTCTATCCCCAATCGAGTAACCGGAGAGAAAAATTCGGTTAGCATTGAAGAAGAGATTACCGGCGGGATAAGACACTTCGGCAGCAGCCGTGAGACTTGGAGTGATTTCCAAAAAGGCACCTAAAGATTGATGATGATCCGTCTCGCTGAGATTTTGGAAGAAAGCGGAAATAGTGGCGTCCTCTACCGCATCGTAGCGAAGTAGCCAAGTCACCGGAAAAGCGGAGTGAGTGGATTCTTGATACTGGTAGAGGGGGAGCTCCAAAGGACCTTGCTGGGAGTGTTGCCAGCCCTCCGGACCACGGACCGGATTGGCAAAGGTGACAAAAGTTTCGGCTTTGAAAGCCTGAGCTTGCCGAGTAAAACTCAGGAAAGTCAGAGTGAGTAGTAAAAATATTTTTCTAAGCATGTTTTATCTTAAAGTAATTAAGCGTGTCCGTAAAAAAGGATTTCCCTTCCAAAAATAAAATAGATAGGGTGTAAAGAAGAACTGAGACGACGACAATGACTGCCAGTAAGGGGAAGGAGGTAATGAAGCGGGTGGTAAAGAATAAATAAATAGACATCACCAGGGTAGCCGTGAGTGGGGTAGTAATAATAGCCAAAAGATTAAAGCGAACATGAGACCTGGCCATGAAGATAGTAACGATCGAAGAGGTAGCAATAATCCCAGTAGCATAAGCGACACCCAGATAGCCAAATTTGAGAGCTAAGAAAGGCATAGTGAGCCAGGTGAGTCCCGTCCACATGAGCATGAGTTTGAAAGTAGACTTGATGTGGCCGGTGGCGTTTAAAAGATTGGTGAGACTGGTGCTAATACTGGCCCAAGCAGAGTTATACAAATAAATGTACAGAGGAATAATGGCCGGCAACCACTTGGCATAACGCGGAATCAAATGAGTTAGAGGCAGAGCGATAAATCCCATACCCGCTAGGACAGGAAAAGCCAAAAGACACATATATTTCAAACTGATTTCGACGGCGTGAGCCAATTTTTCTTGATCGTGCTGCAAACGGGCGAAGGTGGGGAAAGAAACCTTGGTGAGATTGTCCATGACAATGCGCAGAGGTAAGCCAGCCCAGCGTGAGGCCCAGCCGATGTAGCCAAGACCCTGAGTACCGATAATGCGAGTGAGAATAATGGTCATACCATCGTCTTTAAGCACAGCTAAAAAAGTGTTGGCTTGATAAGGCAGGCCAAAACGAAGCAAGTGGCTAAGGGAGTCACGATGGATACCCAAAGATGGTCGCCAAGGATAGACGAGATACATGGCGACGAGGCCGACCACCCCCCGACCAAGAACGGCCACGGTAAAAGCAGTCACCCCAAAACCCTGCCAGGCGAGGACCACTGCCAAGGCATTAAAAGTCAGAGTTTCCAAAACCTGAGGCAAAATAAGTTTGTTGAATTTGATTTCCCTTTCCAGCATGATGGAAGGAATGGTTTTTAAGGAACTTAAAAATAGAGAAATCCCCATGGCGTATAACAAGTACATCCCGGCCTGATCGATCTGATACTGAGTCCGGAGGAAGGGTGAAACCAGAAATAAGAGGATAAGAAGAGAGATTACCAAAATTTGCTGGACGGTAAAAGTGGTAGACAAATCTTCTTTGGTAATCCCCTCTTTCTTTTGAATCAGGGCGGCAGCTAGACCGATATCCGAAAAATAAGCCAGGAAATTGACAACCGACGAGACTAGATAAAAGATGCCGTAAGTATTGGGATCTAAGAAAATGGTGAGGAATAAAGTGGCGACGAAGGAAATAATTTGAATAATGAAAGTGCGAGAAATGAGAGCCATCACCCCAGAAATTGAGCGGTGCTTGACTTCTTGAAACTCTAAAGACGTAGGGATATCAGGGGAGTTCTGCCTGCCGGCAGACAGGGTTTCATCGATCATGAGAAATTAATTTTATTAATACGAGAAGCGAAAACAGGGTAAGAAGATCCGAGAAAAGACGAACTGCGGTATAGCCGATCTTAGAGTCCACATGATGGGGACCACTCTCGAGAGTGACAACGACTCGCCCCAAGTCCGGATCGATCTCGGTAGTAACTTTTTGGCTGTCGACTTTGGTCACCAACCCAGGGAAAGTATAGAGTGGAAGCATTACCTTGGCAGAGGAAGAAGAAACTAAGGCGTCGAAGTATAACCAGTTGGTACCGGAGCGATAGTTGAGGATGCCGCCGTAACCTTGTGTAAAGAGAGGAATGGTGAAGGCAGGAGCCCCTGGCGGCTTGGGGGCTGATCGGGGCAGATAATCAAAGATACCGCCGGTGACCTGATTTTCCCAAGCCAGGCCGGACAATTTTTCAGCGAGAGTGATCCTGGTGTGGCGCTCGACATGGAAAAACTGAACATTCCAAAGAATGGTACCTAGTATTAAGATCGTCAAAAGAGTTGGTTTTAGAATCTTAGGGAGAGTCAAAGTAGCCAAGTACCCCGAGGCAAATGAAAAATAAAAAACGATAAGAGCCACCAGTCTCCAGGGAAACTGCGCGTACTGCAGGAGAGGAATAACTTTCCAGATCTCGACCGACCGGCCGTGAGAGAGGAAGGCGTAGGCAAAACCAAAAGCGACGGCCATGAGAATGGACAAATTGATGGAGTGAGATTTGATGGATCTCCCCCTTCGGGGACCAGCGACCCACTTTCGCCAGAATAACAGACGATAAGCGGCAACCCCCGCCACAAGCAAGGCGCCAACCCACTGAATGAGACCAATAGCAAAAGACATACCGTCTTCCGGACCCCAAGTAGAGCCCCCATACCCCCAGAAACGTGATGTAAAAAGCTGTTTGAGGTCGGCAAAGTGAGCCAAATAATTAAAGTAGCCGACCGTCATCGAGTCGACGTGGACATATCTCTGCTCGAGCACCACTGGAATAAAGAAAAAGGCGGCCAGACCAACTCCAAAAAGACCGGCCAAAATTAAGTCGCGCAGAGGCAGAACTTTCCGGGATCTCCAGAGCCAAAATAGAGCCCAGATAATGGCCGAGGGAGCAAAAACCATAGTCATGACATTGTGGGAAGTGATTTGCAAAGCCAAGGCCAGGCTGAGAAAGATAAAGTTCCGGTGATTTTTTTCTTTAACAATTAGACGGTAGATATAGAGGATGACAAAAGGGAACCAAACCATGCCCCAAGCCTCATTCAAAGCCCCACGAACATAGATATCCACCGAGTGGTAAGGAGAATAGGTATACAAAACCGAGGCAATTAGCCCGCCCCACGGCCCAAAAAACTCCTTGGCTAAAAGATACATGCCCAGGGCCGAAAAAATAAAGGCGAGAGCAAAAATAATCTTGACTGGCCAGAAAAAACCAAAACCGAGAAGGACTAGGAGCTCCATGGGGTAGTAAGGCATGGGAGGATAGAACTCCATCAAGGGGTAACCATAACCAAAGCCGGCATCCGGCACCCAGCGGCAAGGAAGCTGGCCGTCATGAAAACATTTATCGACTTGAAAAAGACGAAACACCTGCAAATCATCGTGCATGGGAAAAAAGCCCGGGTGAAGCAAATCTTGGAAGGCGGGAATAATAAGCAAAAATAAAACTACTAAAACTCGAAAGCGCCAGATAAATTTGGCGAGCGTAGAAATGGTAGAGGGAAGATAACGCATGTAGGTTAATTATATACAGGGAAAGCTGGTTATTTTAAGCGGAAGAAGAGCAGCGACTCATGAGTCCCGTCGGCACGGGGAAATTTGGGAAACTCTTTAATTAATTCCAGTTTGGCCATCTCGGACGCAGGCAGATGATTACGGGAAGAGTTTAAGACATAGAAGCGAAGATTCTTGGGATCCGTATTTAAGAGGCCTGAAGGAATTTCATAAATGTTGGGGGTCGAACCGACGATAGTAATATTTGGGTGGCCCTCGGTGTAGATTTGTAAGCCGTCCGGAAGGGTCCCGAAGGTGCCTTCGGTAAAGACAACAATAGTTTGGCCTTTGGCTTCTTCGGAGAGCAAAAAATCGGCTACTTCTTTCTGGCCCGTGCCGGCCGTCCACTCCGAGAAATAGCCACTGCGCATATCGTAAGACATGGGGGCGAGCGCCGGATTAAGTAAATAAACGAAACTCAAAATTAGGGGAACCGAGAGAAATAAAATGATAGAGGCTTGGATCAGCTTCCCCTTACGGCTCGCCAACCAGTGAAGCCCTAAAGCGGCGAGAGGAATCAAAGGTACCACAGCGTATAAAATGTATCGACTGGTGTAGACCTTGGCAATAAAGGCCTGGAAGAGTAGTGGTAGGAGAGAAACCAGAATTAAAAAAAGATACTGGCGTCTGGTTTTGGTATTGAGGAACCCCAGAACTCCTAGCAGTAAGACGGTCGGAGAGAAAAGTAAAAATAACCAGTTGGTCGTTTTGGCCAGATTTTCCAGAAGAGGCACTAGTGGATGGCCTAAAACTTCTTTGACGGAGTAGACATAGTCTTGATTGCGAGCACCAATCATCTGAAAGCCCACCCCCAAATGCAGAACAGCATACATCGCCTGGGAAATTGTCAAAGCCAGAAAAAGACCCCAAATAATTTTGATCAAGTTTTTGTGATTTAAATGAGACTGGCCGACAAAAAAGACCAGAGCCAGCAGAGCCCAAGGGTAGTAAATCATAGCCGGAGACTTGGTCAGAAGTCCCCCACCGATAGCAAATCCGAGATACATAGCAAACTCAATCTGGAGATTTTTGGCAAATTGCAGAGCGAAAACTAAAGACCAAATACCAAACATGGCGAGCAAACTATCGGCCAAAGCCATGCGATCAAAAAAAATAGTGAAGGGAATCAGAGTGTAAATCAAGGCAGAAAAAAGGGCGATAAAGGGATCCGCAAATAGAACGAAGGCTAGAACCCCGAGACCCAAGAGAGAACCAGCCCCAGCCAAAACGGACATGAGCCGACCGGCAACTAAAGGGTCGCTAATAAACTTCAGAAAAGGAATGGTGGCCCACATAAAAAGAGGTTGTTTACCGTCTTGAAGTGGTAGAAATCGCAAAGTCGGCTCGGTCCGCATGACTTGAGACCAGCGGACGTAGATGGCTTCGTCTACAAAGACCGGCACCGAATTTAACCGATAAAGTCGAAAAAAGAAAAATAAGGCCAAAGAGACGGCCGCCAAACCAATAAGCCAAAGAGTTTTATTTTTGGTCATATTTGCCCGAAAGGTCGTTAATTTTAACTTGAGTGATCTGCAGCAACATATCAATTGATTCCGAGACAAAACCCCTCTGCTTACTGCTGGAGGTGTCTTCATCTTTCCAGAGAACATCAACTTCTTTTAGCTGATAGCCAAACTTTTCGGCTAAGAAAAGTAGTTCGACATCAAAAGCGGAGACAGTCCAGCCTTTGGTGGTACTTTTTTTGGTCAAGACAGAAAGAGCTGGAAAAATTTTTCGGGCGACTTCGATCTTCATGGCTTTGAAACCACACTGAGTATCGACCACATCATGGAGAAGCATAAAACCTCTGATAGACCGAAAGATCCAGGAAGCCAGCTGACGAGTAAGAGGAAAATTTTTGCGCATTTTGCCGCGAGAGCCAAAGACAACGTCGTAGCCTTTGTCAAACCAGGGAAGCAGTTTTTCTAGTTCGCTCAGAGGAGTAGACTGGTCCATGTCGGTATAGAGCACTATCTTGCCCTTGGCGGCCCGGATACCGTTCCAGATACCAACGGCTTTACCACCGTGAGATCCATGAATTAAAGAAAAGCCGGGATGCTTTTTGACAAAGTCGGTGATGACCTGATCTCCACCGTCGGTGGAACCATCATCATTGATGATGACTTCCCAGGTAAAGCTGGCTGTTTTGAGATAATTGAACATCTCCTCGAGGACGCCTCTTTGGAGATTGGCGTGCTCGTTGTAGTTACTGAGAATGATGGAGAGTTTGGGTGACATGAGTGGAGTCTATTTAAAAAGGTAGGTCTGGTAGTATTTTAACTCATCAATGGACTCAAGAATGTCAGCACCGGCACGGTGAGGCTCAACTTTGGGAAAATCAGGAAGGTTCGGGTACCAGCGGTGCATCAATTCTTTGATAGTGCTAACGTCGATCATTCGATAATGGACAAAATCATAGATCTTCGGCATAAAATTTCTTAAATATGCCCGGTCCATATGAATCGAGTTTCCGGCAAGAAGGGCGGTATGGGGAGCACAATGCTTTTTTAAGAAGTCTATAGTTTCATCCTCTGCTTGGGCTGTGGATTTGACTGATTGGCGGATTTCCTCCAGAAGCCCGGACTCACCGAAGTGCTTTTTGTTCCATTGAGGCATGGCCTGAAGGATTGATTCCGGATGATGAATAACGATGTCCGGACCAGTTCCTAAGATATTTAGGTTTCCATCGGTAACTATGGTAGCAATTTCGACAATGACTCCCTTGTTCACATCCAGATCGGTAAATTCCAAGTCAAGCCAGATTAGAGGGGAAATGGGGGTGGTAGAACTCATTTGGTATGAACTAAGCGATAGATTTTTAAATAATCAACATTCCAGGTTCCGACGACGTGTGATGGTCCAAAGACGGCAATTTGCCAAGCAGGGTTGCCCTCCGGCTGGCAGAGATCACCATCTTCACAGATGACAAAGAGCTGGTCCACTATTTTCTCCTCGCCGCGAACTAGCTTGGCTTTTTTATTTTCCAAGAAGTACCGGTAAGACTCGTCGTAGTTCTGTTTGGCGATCAGGCCAAAATTAAAAGGTTCCCCCTTAGATTCCTTAATAATTAGATCGGTAGCAGCTTCAGTCCGCTGTAATTGACGATTGGGAGTTTCTTTGACCGGACTGAAAAATAAACTATATGAAACTAAAAAAATTGCCGTCACAGCGGACACAAATTTTAAGATAAATTTTTGCTTCATTAGGAACCCTAGTAAAGCACCGAGCAGGAGATAAACGGCTGGATAGATAAAGCCCAGATAATGAATGTAGACGTGCTGCTTATAAATGCTGAGACCTAAGATAGCAAAACCTAGCCAAACAAAGAGAAGTTTGAGTGAAATCCGCCACTTTGATTTAATAAAGACGAGCACCGAGAATAGCAAAATGAGAACTGAGGCCACCGGAGCAAAGAGAGTTTGGCGAGCCAAAACCAGGTCCGAAACCGTCATCAAAGTGATAGGGAGAAAGCGGTCCGAGCGGACTGGATTGAGATTGACGGTCGTTTGGCGGTCGGTGAAGAAGGCTTTGAAAGCGTTGAAATTTAGCCCCTGATGCTTGATATCAAAGAGAATTAAAGGAGACATTAAAATCAAAAAACTCAAAAAACCAAATAAAGAAAAACGTAAAAAGATTTTTTTGGATTTTAAATCACTAGCTTGATGGATAGAGATTAAGGTGAGAAGCCAAAAGAGACCGAGAACTGGAATAAGCAGTAAACCCAGATAGTGCATCTGTAAGGCGAAGGCGAAAGAAATGCCGACAATCGGGAGCCAAAAATATTTCCGTGACTGCCAGACCTCATAAATACCCCAGATACATAGCAGGGCAAAAAAAGGCATAGGGTTTGGATTCCAAGATGCCCGAGCATAAATGATAGCGACCGGAGAGACGGCGTAGAGTAGAGCTGCTAGCAGACCGGCAAATCGGCTAAACCAACGCCGACCAACAAACCAGGTGAACCAGACCGTCAGAGTACCAAGAAGAGCAATCATCACGGCGGGGCCGACGGGACTAAGGCCTGAGAGGAGAAGAGCAGGGGCCATCAGATAGTAGTAGAGTGGACCGAGGTACATATTGCCCACGCTGGTCTGGGGCCCGATGAAAACCAAATTGCCTTGAGTGATTAAGTCGCGGACAATGCGTACATCACGACCCTCATCTCCCAAAAAAGTCAGAAACTCCCCGATACGGTAGATACGCAAACCAAGAGCGAGCAGTAAAATTATTCCCAACAAGATCGCCTCAGTTTTATTCTTTTTTATAAAATTAATCATTTAAGCTGATACCAGAGCTTGAAAAGGTCTACAAAGCTTTGAATAATGACGTCCAGATTGGCACCGGTCCCCTCCCCTTGCCGGCGAGGATAATGACTAACACCGATCTCGACTATTTTAAATTTGGCTTTCTGGGCTTTGATGAGAAATTCACTGCTGATAAAAGCGCCTCGTTCACTTTGCAGCGGCTCGATTTGGTCCAGGACTTTTTTGGAGATCAATTTAAAACCACAGTCGATGTCTTTAACGGTCAGGCCAAAAAGCAGGCGAACTAGGGCTTGCCAAGCAAAAGTGTTTAACTTTCTAAAGAGAGAGACTTGGCGACCAAGATAGTAGCCGATAACAAGGTCGGCGCCAGTTTTTTCTTGAGTCTCCAGAAAGCGCTTTATTTCCGAAAAATCAAACTGGCCATCGGAATCGATAAAGGAGATCCAGGGGTAGCGACAAGCGTAGAGACCACTTTTGAGAGCTCCTCCATAACCACGATTGGGTGAGTGATGAATCGCTCTAATTCTTTGATCTTTGGCGACGAGCCTGTCAATAATGGCGCCGGTCTGATCTTTGGAGCCATCGTTGACGACGATCAGTTCCCAGGTAGGGACATTCTTTTTTAGATTATCGGTGACGTTCTTAATAGTTCGTTCTATGCTGGCTTCCTCGTTGTACACCGGCAGAAAAACTGACAATTTTTCGATTTGTCGTGCCATACTCACAAGTATATACTAGAGGTAGATGAAACGAACGTATTTGGCAATGGCGGTGATCTTCTTTAGTCTACTAGTTTGGCTGCCGTTTATATCTAAAGTGGTTCTACCCGGCTGGAAAATGGACTTCTCTGAGGGCACCAAAACTCTGTGGCAAAACTTTGACGGACCAAACTACTTAATTGTGTCCAAGACGTGGTACAACATTGAAAAAATTAAAACCAGTTTTTCTAGTCCCCTGCCAGCTGAGTATTACCCAGCCCACTTTCCTCTCTATCCGGCGATTATTGGGGTCTTGGACACGGTCCTTAAGGGTCCAACCGCGATGCTACTAGCGACTCTTCTGGGAAGTGTGCTCTGTTTTTTGATGTTTTATAAATATGTGTCCGAGTTTAAACTAAGTAAAAATGCTTGGTGGCTTTGTTTGGTATTTTTGATACTGCCGGCGCGCTTTGTGGCGGTCAGAGCGGTAGGTTCGCCCGAGCCATGGTTTATTTTCTTTATCCTGGCCAGTCTCTACAACTTTCGAAAGGAAAAGTTTTGGCTGGCTGGTCTTTGGGCAGCTATGGCTCAACTGACTAAGAGCCCGGCGATTATCCTCCTAGCGGCTTACGGTATTTTTGCTTTGATCGAGTCAGTTAAATTCAAGAAAATCCAGTTTAAGTACTGGCCGCTCTTACTACAGCTGGCCGCAATCCCGCTGCTGTTTTGGTTCTTGGGGGCACGAACGGGAGACTTTTGGGCCTACTTTCACAGTGGGGACAATATTCATCTTTTCTGGCCTCCCTTTAGTGTCTTTGCTCCGAAGGGTCAAAGTTGGGTGGGCAGCTTTTGGCTCGAGGATATTATCTGGACTTGGCTGGTCTTTGGCACTGGTGTTATGAAACTTAGGGACAAGAAGCTGACGATTGAGTATTACTTTGCCGGTCTCTTTTTCCTCTCGACTCTCTTGGTGGCTCACCGCGATATTAGCCGGTACATACTGCCGATGGCTCCATTGGTGCTAATTGGCTGGGATAACTTGATTCAAAAAAAAGAGTTTAAGGTAGTGGCCGCGGTGCTCATTCTTCCCATCCTGCTCTACTCTTGGACATTCCTCTTAAATAACACCGCGCCAATAGCCGACTGGGCTCCATATTTGTGAAACAAATATGGAAAGAACTCAAGGAATCAAGAACGCAAGAACTCAAGACACAAAAAGTGGAAAATAAAAGACAAAGACTCGAAGATAGATTGCCAATTTTATTACGGTCGGTCGTTCGATTGTGCAAAAAATATCAGACTGAATTAATTGCCAAAAGAATTATCCCACAGCTCGTTGCCTCAATTGGATCGATTGGTGCAAATTATCAAGAGGCTACGGCCGCAATGAGTAAAAAGGATTTTATTAAATGTCTTAAGATCGCACGAAAGGAAGCTCGAGAAAGTATTATCTGGTTACAAGGTTTGGACGAATTATCTGATAGCACGGATAAACAAATTCCGGAAATAATTCAAGAAGTTAAAGAAGTAAGTTATATCCTAACTAGTATTATTTCAAAATCAGAGTCTTAGACTTTTTCTTTTATTGCCTTGAGTTCTAGATTCCTCGAGTTCTTGAGTTCTACTTACTAGTTTTTTTCCAGATGACGAGGTTGTAGATGAACCAGTTGAGGGGGACGGTAATGAAGAAAACGGCAATAATTAAGAACAGGAAGCGGTATTGATCACCAAAGATCTGAGTGCCAAAGCCGATGACCAGACTGGGGAGAATAATACCTGAGACGACGGAGCTGAGATTGAAGGTGGTAAATTTTTTGACTAAGGTGGCACCCCAAACCAGTTTTTCATCTTTGAAAGTCCAGAGATTGTTCAGAATAAAATTACTGATGATCGAAAACTCGGCGGCTAAAGCATTCGCCAACGTATTTCTAACGCCGACGACGCTGATCAAATTGCTAAGAAGCTTGGCAAAGATATCGAGGCCGACCTTGTTGATGACGAAGCCGAAGAGACCGATAGTGCCAAATTTGATAAACTTTTGAGTGGTGGCATCGTTCCAACGCAAAAGGAAAACGGTCCGGAAAATATCTTTGGCGGTTTGGGGCTCGATCTTGGACTCACCCGTTTCTCTGAGGCCGAACTGTAAAGGGATTTCTTTGATCTTGGCACCCAATTGAATGGTCTTGTAAAGAAACTCCAGTTTGTAACCAAAACTTCGGGAATACAAATGATCCATGTCCATGGTGTCGACAAAGCCTTTGATACGGGTAGCCTTTAGGCCGGTGGTGGGGTCGGTAAGGCGGAAAAAGTTTTTGGTTGGAAAGAACATGACTGTCCTTGCAACTATTCCACCCATTTCACTTAAGAAAAGTCTTTTGAAACCCCAACCTTTGGGGTTGCTGCCCCCCTTGATCTTTCGAGATCCAAGAACATAGTCGTAACCATCTTCGATTGCCTGAAGCATGACGGGGATGGCTGTAGGCGGGTGCTGGAAATCACTATCAAACTCGATGACAACATCAGCATCGTGCTTATCCATGGCTCTTCTAAAACCCTTGACGTAGGCCGCCCCAATCCCCTCTTTTTTGGTCTCAATCAAAAGATCAAGGTCCGGGTATTGCTTTTGTTTATCCTGAATAATTTTCCAAGTACCGTCCGGAGACTTGCCGTCGACGTAGAGTAAAACACATTTCCAGTTGGGGATTTTAGGAAAAGTCTTGGCAAAGAGATAATCGATCATCCTGGCAGTATGCCCTGCTTCGTTAAAGGTGGGGATGACGATGACGGCGATGGGGAGTTGTTTCATGAATTATTTGTCTTTGCAACAGTCGCCACCACAACAGTTTTCATCTTCATTGGAAACTTCTTCACGCTTTCCGGTTTCATCGTACCGGTAAAGCTTTTTTTCGTCCTCACCTACTGTCTTTAGATGTGATCCATCACAAAAGGGTTGGTTTTTTGATAGACCACACATACAAATAAACTTGTCCCCTACCTGTTGGGGGGAATGAGCGGTTTTTTTTATTAGTCTGGGCATAACGATAGTATAGCTCAAGAACTCAAGAACTCAAGGAATCAAGCCATAAGGTAAAATAAGACAATGAAGATTGATATTTTGACTATTTTTCCGGAAATGTTTGAGGGGGTTATTGAGACTTCTATGATTGGTCGGGCGGTGGGAACCAAAGCAGTGAGCATTAATGTCCACAACTTACGTGACTGGAGTGATGACAACTACAAGAGCGTGGATGGCCGGCCATTTGGTGGAGGAGCTGGCATGGTGATGAGAGTTGATGTGGTGGAGAGAGCAATTAAAGAACTCAAGAACTCTAGGAATCAAGAACTCAAGACGAAAGTGGTATTGATGGATACTAGGGGCAAAATGTATGACCAAAAGATGGCCGAAAAACTGAAAGCCGAGGAACACTTGATTTTTATTGCCCCACACTTTGAAGGGATTGATCATCGGGTTCACGAACATCTGGCCGACGAGGTTTACAGTATTGGACCCTACGTTTTAAGTGGAGGTGAACTACCTGTCATGGTGGTAGTGGATAGCATTTGCCGACTGATGCCCGGAGTGCTCGGGAACCCGGAGTCTCTGACGGAAGAGTCCTACAGTGAAGAAATGGCCCTGGAGTATCCTCAATACACTAGGCCGAGTGAGTATAACGGCTGGAAAGTGCCAGAGGTATTGCTTTCGGGAGATCACAAAAAGATTGATGAGTGGCGGAAGGGGAAATAAAATAAGAACTCTATTTTTTGTCTATCTTCATTTTTGCCTTAAATGAGCATCGTTTGTGGGGTCATTCTGTGACAGAATTTTCGAGGCTTCCTCTGCGTCAATAGCATCAGCGTTCTCAATTAGATTTTTTGCAGCTTGTTTTAGCTCTTCAGTTACAAACGCAGGATAGGAATCACATGAAGCCAATAAAGCTTGGTATTTGTCCTTGTCAAGTCTTTTGAGGTCGTTAATATATGTTTCTCTTCTTATACGATCATTAACCTCTGGAGACCATTGTTCTGGCATTTTTTTTATTTTGGTATCCCGAAGGGGATGAGATAAATAATCGTGTCCAGTGTCGGGGTAATGACTAGATCTTTTATTTTGGCTTCGTCAAAGGAGCTGATGGTAACCATACCTAGTCTGAGACTCTCGGCCTGCAGATAAAGATTTTGAGCGGCGTGACCGGCTTCTAGATAAACCTCTTTATCGTGAGGAATGCCTCCGTAGGCTTCGGCCATTTTACCCATGTTTCCGGTAATGACCAGTACGACTGGAGCATTTTTGAATGAGCTTTCATTAACGGCTTCGTAAAGAGCTTCTTGAAGCTCCACTTTTTGGATGGGCTTGAGAGCATGTACCGGAGTTCGATCTCCAGCTAAATACTGGTACTCACCTGCGTCTAGACCAGTGACTCGGGAGGCGATCAAAAAAATGGATAAAGGGTAAGTAGACTTG
>JAGVOE010000005.1 GCA_020052895.1 Candidatus Woesebacteria bacterium | reverse complement strand
CAAGCCTATGAATACCTCATCGATCACAATGCGCTCCAGCCCGTCATCAAAGAAATAATTCGTCAGACCAACGTCAATGATCAAAAAGAGCTTCAGAAGGCCTCCATCAAAATTCAGCGCCTAATCAACACGGCCGATATTCCCGACGAGCTAGTCCAGGAAATATATACTCACTACCAATCTCTAAAATCAGGGGACAAAAACCCTCTAGTGGCTGTTCGTTCATCCGCCACCGCCGAAGATCTACCAGATGCTTCGTTTGCTGGCCAACAGGAGTCCTACCTCAATATCAAAGGAGACTCCAATCTCATCCAAGCCCTCCGCCATGCTTGGGCTTCGCTTTGGGGAGCTCGAGCTATCTTTTATCGCGCCACCAAAGGCTACGATCATTTCCAGGTCTTACTCGCCGCGCCGGTTCAGCTTATGGTCCAGTCGGAGGTGTCTGGAGTGGTCTTTTCGGTGAACCCCGTCACCAGAAACAAAAATCAGATGGTGGTAGAAATGGTCTGGGGTCTTGGTGATTATATGGTCCAAGGAGTTGTCACCCCTGATCACTATATCGTGAACAAAGATACCCTCACCATTCACTCACGACAGCCTGCCTCACAAAATATCATGGAAGTCCTTCATTACCCAAGTGGCGTTAAAAAAGTCGCCGTCCCCAAAAATAAAGTTTCCGCTCCAAAATTAACCGATGATCAAATCATTGAGGTAGCCAAGCTAGCTATCAAACTTCAAAAACACTACTTCTCTCCTCAGGACTGTGAGTTTGCCGTCGAAAACAACCACCTCTACCTAGTACAAACCAGACCCATTACCACTCTTAATCTAGGCGACGCCAAACAAAAAATTTCTGAAGACCAACTTCGCAAACTAAAGACCATCCTTCAAGGAGAGCCAGCCTCTTTCGGTATTGGTGTTGGTAAAGTAGTCAAGATCAAGTCCGCTAGCGAAATTAATCAAGTTCACTCCGGTGATATTTTGGTCACCGAAATGACCTCTCCCGACTTTGTACCAGCTATGAAAAGAGCGGCTGCTATTGTCACCGACAAAGGGGGGCAAACTTCACACGCCGCCATCGTTTCCCGAGAGCTCGGTATCCCAGCCGTTGTCGGTACCAAAACAGCTACCAAAGTTCTTAAGGATCACCAGATGATCTCTGTGAACGGCTCCACTGGTACTATTTACAACGGTGTCCCCGAAAAATCCGGTTCAGTAGAGACCGTCAAGCCGTTTAAGGCAGAAGAGTTTCCTCAAACCGCCACCAAGGTTTACGTTAACCTCGGTGAGCCAGAGCTCGCCCCCCTAGTAGCCCAAGGCAACGCCGACGGTGTTGGCCTGCTACGAGCCGAATTTATGATGGCTCAAATTGGAGTGCATCCCAAAAAAATGATCAAAGATGGTAAATCTAAAGTTTTTATCAATCAACTAGCCGAAAATCTAGCTCGTTTTACCCATAGTTTTGGGAGTCGACCAGTTGTTTATCGAGCTTCAGATTTTAAGACTAACGAATATCGTAATCTGGTTGGAGGCAGCAGTTTTGAGCCGGTGGAACCCAACCCCATGCTAGGTTTTAGAGGTGCCTACCGCTATATAAGTGATGAGTCTGTCTTTAATCTTGAGCTTGAAGCCATCAAGAAAGTTCGCCATCAGATGGGTTATAAAAATTTACATCTGATGCTACCTTTTTGCCGTACTGTGGACGAACTCATCAAAGTCAAACGGATTATCTCGGCGGCTGGTCTCACCAGATCAAACTCCTTCAAACTCTGGATGATGGTCGAGATTCCCTCCAACGTTATTTTGCTTGAAGACTTTATCCAAATTGGCATTGACGGTGTTTCTATTGGCAGTAACGATTTAACCATGCTCATACTCGGCACCGATCGAGACAATGAGATGGTGGCCAGTGAATTTGACGAAAGAAACCCCGCCGTCACCTGGGCTTTCGAGCATGTTATCAAAACCACGGCCAAGCATCACATCACGAGCTCACTCTGTGGCCAAGCAGCTAGCCTTTATCCAGACCTAGTCGAAAAACTAGTTAGCTGGGGCATTACCTCGGTCTCGGTCAGCCCAGATGCGGTCGATAGTACTCGGCGCGTCATCGCCCAAATCGAAAAACGTCTACTTAAATAATTACTATCGTCATGCCCAAAATTAAATCAGTCTACGCCAGAGAAATCCTTGACTCTCGCGGTAATCCCACCATCGAGACCACCGTCTGGTCGGACAACGGCCGTGGAGCCGTGGCTTCAATTCCCAGTGGGGCCTCGATCGGTAGGCTGGAAGCCTTCGAGCTCCGTGATGGAGATCCACACCGCTTTGACGGCCTGGGAGTACTCAAGGCTTGCGCCAATGTCAACCAATTAATTAGTAAATATGTGGTCGGTCTAGACCCTCTTCGCCAAAACGATATCGACCAAATCCTTCTCAATCTAGATGGCACCGAGAACAAATCCAAGCTAGGGGCCAACGCCATCCTCTCTGTTTCACAAGCTTGTTTCGAGCTAGGAGCAAGCTGTGCTGAAATACCCACTTTTGAGTACACCGCTCAAAAATACGGCTTTGCGACACCCTCGCCTCTCCACTTACCCAACCCCATCTTTAATCTTATTAATGGTGGTAAGCACGGCGCCGGTAATCTGGATTTTCAAGAATTTCACTGTATACCCTCCAGTCGCAAATCCTTTTCTCAGTCCCTTGAGATGGCCAGCGAGCTTTACCATTTACTCAAGAAAACTCTCATCGAGAAAAAAGCCACCTCTTCTGTGGGTGATGAAGGCGGCTATGCTCCCAATCTGGTTTCCAACACCGATGCCATCGAGCTTCTAGTCGAGACCATCGAGTCCAGTCCTTACAAGCTAAACGAAGATGTTTACCTCGGTTTAGACATTGCCGCCACCTCTCTCTATCGGAGTAATAAATATAAAATTAGCGATATAAAAGATCCTCTCACCGGTTCTCAGTTCGCTGATTTTTTAATTGACCTGAACCGCAAGTACAGCCTACTCTCCATCGAAGATCCCTTTGACCAAGATGCATGGGAAGATTGGGAAAGTCTGACCGCTGGTCTAGGTAAACAGCTAATGATCGTCGGTGACGACCTCTTGGTAACCAATCTGTCTCGCCTCCAGGAAGCCATCAAACGTTCTGCTTGCAATGCGATTTTGGTGAAACCCAACCAAATCGGTACCATCTCCGAAACCGTCTCAGTTATCAAGCTGGCTAAGGCCAACAACTTCTCAGTTATTGTTTCTCACCGCTCAGGAGATACCGACGAAGACTTTTTAGCCGATTTTGCTGTCGGTGTCGAAGCTGACTTTGTTAAGTTTGGGGCTCCCGGTAGGGGAGAGAGGGTAGCTAAATACAATCGTCTCCTCTTTATCCAGGAATATCTAGAAAGCCTCCACCCCACCCAATGATAAACGTAAACAAATCGTCATTGCGAACGAAGCGTGGCAACCTGCCCGTCCGGCAGGCGGGTCTCACTCCACTATGAAAAAAGTCATCCTCTGTATTCTCGACGGCTGGGGCATTGCTCCCGACTCAGCCGGTAACGCCATTGCCAGAGCCAATCCTCAAACCTTCAGCTACTTATCCAAAAACTTTCCATACACTCAACTGCTAGCAGCCGGTCCAGCTGTGGGCCTACCAGAAGATCAAGACGGTAACAGCGAAACCGGTCACCTAAATATTGGGGCTGGTAGAATTGTTTTTCAGGATCTAGCCATGATCAACATGGCCATAGCTGATGGCAGTTTTTTTACCAACCGCGCCCTTCTTGACACCGCTAGACATCTGAACTCTTTTGGCTCTAGTCTTCATCTCCTAGGTCTAGTCGGAACCTCCGGTGTCCATGCCTACAACGAGCATCTTTATGCCCTCCTGCTTTTTGCCAAAAAACAAAATCTTTCTCGGGTTTACCTCCACCTAATTACAGACGGCCGTGACAGTGATCCTCACGCCGCTCTTCAGGAGGTAAATAATGTTCAACAAAAAATAATCGAGTTAGGAGTTGGAGAGATTTCTTCTCTTCTCGGTCGTTATTACGCTATGGATCGAGATCACCGCTGGGACAGGACACAAAAAGCCTACGATTGCCTTGTTGGCCGCAGTAGCCATCAGCAAAATGACCCACTGGCTTATATCGAAGATCTTTATCACCGGGAAATCACCGATGAATTTATTCCGCCGGTCTCCGTCGGCGATCACGCTTCCGAGAGCCGAATCAAGCCGGGGGATGCCGTTGTCTTTTTTAACTTCCGCACCGACCGACCCAAGCAACTCACTCAGTTGTTTCTAGAATCAAGCCTTCCTAATCTTCGCTTTGTCACCATGACTCAGTATCGTAAAACCTTTAATAATCCGGTCATCTTTCCTCTTTTTCTGGTCACTCAGACCATGGGCGAGATATTATCCAAAAACCAACTTCTCCAGCTTAGATGTGCCGAGACCGAAAAAATTGCCATGGTCACCTATTACTTCAACGGCCAAAATGAAAAGACTTTTCCTGGAGAAGCCAGACTTTTTGTCAGCTCTCCCCATATTGCGACCTACGATCTCCAACCACGCATGTCTACTGATAAATTGGTCGAAGAGTTTGCCAACCACTTTAAGTCGGCCGACTTTTCACTTGGAGTCATCAACATTGCCTGTCCGGACATGGTGGCTCACACCGGCAAAATTGACCAGACCATTCAAGCCATTCAGGCTGCAGACGATGCTCTGGGCCATCTCACCAATCTGGCCAAAGAGACTCACTCCTATCTCTTAATTACGGCCGATCACGGCAACGCCGAAGAGCTTTTAAATACTGAGACGGGTGGTGTAGACACCAAGCACTCCAGCTTTCCGGTTCCTTTTATCCTTTTTCATCCTATCGATTATCATTTTCAGCTTCAGCCCGGTAAGCTCGGAGACATTGCCCCGACTATTCTTAGCCTGCTAGATCTGCCCCAGCCTCCAGAAATGAACGGCAAGAATCTAATTGTTCGCCAGTGACACCACTAGTGTCGCCTCACCTTTTAGTTTTTTAGTTTTGACAATTTCCAGCACCTCCACCATACTTCCTCGAAAAATATTTTCCGACACCTTAGTCAGGTCCAAAGCCAAACAAACTCTTGCCTCGTCGTCAAACACCGCCACCATCTCAGTCAAAATTTTATTCAGTCTCACCGCCGACTCATAAAATACCAAAGTGAACTTGATCAATTTCTGCATTTCCTGGACGCTTTTAAGCAGTTCTCCTCTTTTACCCGGCTTCTTGGGTAAAAAACCTACAAATAGGTATTTGTCCGTCGGCAAACCAGAAATGGCCAGGGCAGCACTCACCGCCGTAGGCCCTGGAACCACCGTGATCTCCCAGCCTAAAGCCAAGCCTTCACTAACTAGCTTGTATCCAGGATCGGAAATCAAAGGCATACCAGCATCACTCACCAGCACCGCTTCCTCCAGTTGATTCATTTCCGCCAGCAAAGATGGGAGTACTCGATATTCATTAAAATCATTAACAAACTTGAGCCTAGCCTTTTTTTCGTTCACTTTACCCAAGCTAGTCAACTTACTCCACAAGTTGCTAAACATCCGGGTATCCTCGCAAACTATAAATTTAGCCTCTGACAACACCCTCAAGACTCTCTCCGAAATATCCTCCACGTTCCCAATCGGTAAGCCCACTATCGTCAGTTTCATTTTTTAGATATATTTTCGAATGACTCCCACACACTTGCCTTGAACCTTGACGTTGATGGCAAAAATAGGGGACATCGACGAGTTCGCTGGCTCCAGTCGAACTCTGGTTCTCTCCCGAAAAAATCTCTTTAAAGTCGCCAAACCATTCTCCAACAAAGCCACCACAATATCACCATCCTTGACCGCCGCTATTTCACACTCCTCAATTAGGACATAGTCGTGATCAAAAATACCTTCCTCAATCATCGAATCACCCTTAACCTGGAGAACAAAGGCTCGCCTTTTACCCGAGACCATCGAAGCCGAGACTTTCATGGTGGCGTTGGGGTCGGTATAAGGCTCAATTGGTCGGCCTGCTGCGATAAATCCAAGTATGGGTAACTCCAGGGCCGCCGACTCCACACTCGGCCTATCAACCACTTCAATCCCTCGAATAGCTCCATCAAATTTACGAATAATACCCTTTTTTTCTAGTGCTTGCAGGTGCTCGTGTACCGTCGCCAGTGAAGAAACTCCAATGGCTTGGGCAATCTCCGATAGAGTAGGGGAGAAGCCGCTTTTCTGAATAAATTGAGAAATAAATTCGACTATTTGTCTTTGTCTTCGATAAAGTGTGACTGCCATATCCTTCATTATTACCAAACATTACCCAAATGTCAACACCCTGTCCGCAAACCAATCTCCAACACCCAATCATCAATATAAAATGTAAAATATCTCCATGGACTTCAAACTAGAGTCAACTTTCAAACCCACCGGAGACCAACCCAACGCTATCAATAAATTAGCTGTGTCCGTCGCTCAGCAAAACCCTCACCAAACTTTGGTGGGTGTTACCGGTAGTGGTAAAACCTTTACCATCGCCAACGTCATTCAAAAAACCCAGCTGCCCACTCTCATTGTCTGCCACAACAAGACCCTTGCTTCCCAGCTATATCAAGAGTTTCGCGACTTCTTCCCCCACAACGCCGTCTCTTACTTTGTTTCTTACTACGACTATTACCAGCCAGAGGCCTATCTTCCCCAGACCGATACTTATATCGAAAAAGAAGCCGATATCAATCCTGAGATCGACAAATTTCGCTTGACTACGACGGCCAATCTTCTAACCAGACCAGATAGCATCGTCGTCGCTTCGGTCTCGTGTATCTACAATATTGGTTCCCCCAACGACCAAAAGGAAAATCTATTTCCGGTCGCCAAAGGTCAGATTATCTCGAGAGACACCGTCCTAATGCGCCTATCGGACCTTCAGTACACTCGCACCAGTCTCGAGCTAACTCGGGGCATGTTTAGGGCTGTTGGTAGTACTGTCCAGCTTTTTCCTTCATACAAGGACATCATTATCTCCATGAACTTTGAAGGAAACGTCCTCAGTAATCTTGAGATACTGGACCCTTACAACTTTACTCCTCTTCACGACCCAGATCTGGAAAACAGTGGCTTTCTCACTATTCACCCCGCCAAACTTTTTCTAGCTGACCCCAAAACCCAAGGTGATGCCATCAGTCATATTCGCCAAGACCTAGCCGTCCAGATCAAGAATTTTAAAGAAGCAGGCCAAATCATCGAAGCCCATCGTCTAGAACAAAAAGTAAACTACGACCTCTCGATGTTGGAGGAAATCGGCTACGTTAGCGGTATCGAGAACTACTCTCGCTACTTTGACGGTCGCGCGTCGGGGGACGCCCCCAACTCACTACTGGAGTACTTCCACTACAATGCTCAAAAGTTTAACAAATCTGGTTTTCTCACCGTGATTGACGAGTCTCACATTACTCTTCCCCAAATTAGAGGTATGTACAACGGCGATCAAGCTCGCAAAGAAAATCTGATCAACTTTGGTTTCCGGCTCCCCAGTGCCAAAGACAATCGTCCCTTAACCTACACCGAATTTCAGTCACGCACCCCTATTAAACTTTACTGCTCGGCTACTCCTAGTCAGCACGAACTTTCTCTCTCTACAGCCAGCAAACTTCCCACCGTGGCCGAACAATTAATCCGCCCCACCGGCTTATTGGATCCTCTGGTACGAGTATTCCCCAGTGTCGGTCAAATAGACCATCTGACTCAAGAAGTCATCAAAAGGACCACCGACGGTCAACGAACCTTGATTCTTACCATGACCAAAAGAATGGCTGAAGATCTCTCCGAGCACCTAAAAGAGAAGTATCATCTCAAAGTCGAGTATCTTCACTCGGATATTCACACCTTGGATCGTGTCGATATTTTGGAAAAACTACGCCTAGGAGAGTTTGATTGTCTGGTCGGTATCAATTTACTGCGTGAAGGTCTGGATTTACCCGAAGTTTCCCTAGTTGCCATCCTCGACGCCGACAAAGAAGGCTTTTTGCGAACACCTACTGCTCTAATTCAAACCATGGGCCGCGCTGCTCGTCATATCAACGGTGAGGTCTACCTTTACGCCGACAAGATCAGCCCCTCGATGAAAATTGCGATGGACGAGACTGACAGACGTCGTCAGGTTCAGCTCACCTACAATCAAGATCATGACCAAACCCCTCAGGGTATCACGAAACCCATTCGTGAGCGCCTGATGAAGCGGAGTGAAAGTCTGCCCGTTCCCAAGATCAAGGAGCTAGCCGAGCATGGCTGGTCCGAGATCGACGACATCAATCCAGAAGCTCTTACCCCCCAAAAGAAAAAGATTCTTGTTGTCAAGCTCAAAAAAATGATGGACCAGGCGGCCAACTCCTGGAATTTCGAACTCGCCGCCCGTTATCGCGACACCATCAAAAAACTCCAATAAAATTATCAGTATAATTTAGAGATATGACTGAACCAAATAATATCGAAGGTCAAGTCCAAACCCACCACACCAGATTTGACGAAGCGCTTCAAAACAGAGCCTTAGAAGACGCCAAAAACATGGAAAGAAAAGCGTCGTTGCCAGAGTTCAGAAGAAAAAAAACTGAATTACTGGAAAGAGCAGAATCATATTACCGTGCCGTTGACGAAATAAAGGACTTCACCAAGGCCGAAGCCGTCGATTGGATACAAGAAAACGCTGGTGGTCAAAAGGGGTCTGAGATGTCAAATGCCGGTGAGCATATGGGTGTCGTCTGGAGTCGACAGACCGCTTGTGATACTTTATCAACCTGGAAAGAAATATTTACCACTGTAGCGGACATTATTGCCATTGAAGATTTGAATAAAATAAGAGAATCATATTAAAATATGAGCGTAACGAAATTAGCTACCAACGGTGCTATACTAAATTTATGATGGATTTGAGTGACAAGAATGAAACAAAGAAAATGATTCATGATGGCATGGTTGAAGCCTTAGAACAAGTGGTTTTTCCCAGATTTGACAAATTGGAGGAGGATATTGGAGATCTAAAAGAGAAAGTTGATGGGTTGGATGAGAAAGTTGATGGGTTGACTCAGGCTGTCGAAATTCTTGATTCCGATATGGGTGGTGTAAAAATGCGCCTTTCAGAAGTTGAAAAAAAACTAAATACAGTTCTAGATAACTCACTTATACTCCGCAATCACGAAAAACGCATCATCAAGCTCGAATCCGCCATCGCCTAAAACCATTTTCTCATTCGGGTATTTTGTGGTAAAAGGGTGTAAAATAGACTGTTATGTCTGCTATCTCTCCCTCAACCCACCTAATCATCAAGGGTGCTCGTCAGCACAATCTTCAAAACGTCAATCTAACCTTGCCAAAAAACAAGCTGGTCGTCTTTACCGGTGTCTCTGGTAGTGGTAAGTCCAGTATGGCTCACGATACCATCTATGCCGAAGGTCAGCGCCGCTATGTGGAGTCACTTAGTTCGTACGCTCGCCAGTTTCTGGGAGTTATGGACAAACCAGATGTAGATCAGATCGAAGGTCTTTCTCCAGCGATTCTTATTGATCAGAAGCAGGGGAGTCACAATCCTCGTAGCACCGTCGGTACCGTTACTGAGATCTATGACTATTTACGTCTTCTCTTTGCTCGAATAGGCCACCCCCACTGTCCTCAGTGCGGTCGAGAAATTATGCCTCAAGACATCAATCAAATCTACCAAGCTGTCGTCGATCTCGCCACCACTCATTCTACTTATCACAAACAAAAGGGCGCTCGTCTACTAATCTTGGCCCCACTGGTCAAAAATCAAAAGGGGGAGTTTCGAGAACTTTTCCCAGGACTACTGAAACAAGGCATTCAACAAGTAAGAGTTGATAACAAACTTATATCTACCGGCACCACTCTCTCACTTTTTAAAAACAATCGTCATAGTATCGAAGCCGTCATCGACAAATTAGTTGTTGGCCAAGTAGGCGGAAGTCCAGAATATGAAAAACAACGCCTGGTCGACTCATTGGAGCAAGCTCTAAAAATATCCGATGGTGAAGTCTACGTCAGTGTTGTGATCGATCCGTCTTTATCCTTTCCCGAAAATCCGGAGGAGATGGAGGATCATCTCTTTTCCCAAAAGCTTGCCTGTCCAGTAGACAACCTCTCTATTCCCGAGATAGAGCCACGCTATTTTTCCTTCAATGCTCCCGAAGGAGCCTGCCCGGAGTGTACCGGTCTCGGTACCAAGATGGTTCTCGATACCGAAGCAGTTATTTCTCCCACTCTAAACCTCCTAGAAGGAGCCATTATTCCTCTGGCCTCTCAGTTTGAGACTCGTACCTGGCTCGCCAAATTAATTTTAGAGGCCATGGTCTCAGTCGGATTCGCTAGCCAACGACCACTGCAAGAGCTCACTTCAGTTCAAAAATCAGCTCTTTTTGCCGGTACTGGTCCTAAAGTTTACTCAATTAAAGGGGTCAATCGACATGGTAAAAAGGTCACCAGAAAAATGACCTATGATGGTCTGTCTAAGGAGTTCGAAAGACGGTATGAGGAATCTACCTCAAACTCCTTCAGAGAAGAAATTTCCAAGTATCTTATCCGCAAAACCTGTCCCGTTTGTCTGGGTACGCGTCTCAAACCAGAAGTCCTGGCTGTTCACATCGATAACCACTCTATCAGTGAGGTCACCTCCTGGTCTACCGAAAAATCTCTCAAGTTCTTTCAAACCCTATCTCAAAAACTGACCAGTACCGAGCAGCAAATTTGTGAACCCATTATCAAAGAAATTGGCGATCGTCTGGCCTTTTTGACTTCAGTTGGTCTAGACTACATCACTCTAGCGCGTGAATCCGGTACTCTTTCCGGCGGAGAATTACAGCGTATTCGGCTGGCCAGCCAAATTGGCTCACGCCTTACCGGTATTCTATATGTCCTAGATGAGCCTACCATCGGCCTGCATCAGAGAGACAACGCTAAGCTTATTAAAACCTTACAAGGTCTGGTCACCTTAGGCAATTCTCTAATCGTCGTTGAGCACGATCAGCAGACCATGGAAGCCGCCGATCATCTGGTCGAGTTTGGACCCAAAGCCGGTGATCTGGGGGGCCAAATTACTTTTGAGGGTAGTATTCAGGCCATGAAGGACTCTCACTGCCTGACCGGAGAGTATCTTTCAGGCCAAAAATCAATTCAGGCCTCCAAACCAAAAGTTCCTCTTGAAAGTCCAGCTTCCATTAGGCTAACTGAGTGTACTCACCACAACCTAAAATCCATTGATGTAGACTTTCCTCTCAATAAATTTATTGCCGTTACTGGTGTTTCTGGATCCGGTAAATCATCTTTGGTCGTCGACACACTCTACGAGGCCCTATCCCAAAAACTAAATCCACTACACCACAAAGAGGATATTAAGTTTGGCACTATTACCATTCCAGACGTTGTTAGACGGGTTTCTTTAATTGATCAAAGTCCTATTGGCAAGACACCTCGGAGTAACCCGGCTACCTATACCAAAGTTTTTGATTACATCCGACAACTATTTGCCAATACTCAAGAAGCCAGATATCGCGGCTATACCCCAGGACGCTTTAGTTTTAACGTCAAAGGTGGTCGCTGTGAGACTTGCCAGGGAGATGGCCAGCTAAAAATAGAGATGCAGTTCCTGGGTGACATTTATATCACTTGTGAAACATGTCACGGCACTAGATTCAACGATCCTACTCTAGAAGTAGAGTACAAAAGTAAGAACATCGCTCAAGTCCTAGCTATGACCATGGATGAAGCTGGCGACTTTTTTAAAAACGTCCCAGCTATCAATAAAAAAATAGAGACAATTAAAAAGGTTGGTTTGGGGTATATAAGGCTAGGTCAGTCCGCTCCTACCCTCTCCGGCGGCGAAGCTCAGAGAGTTAAGCTGGCTACCGAGCTGGCTAAATCCGGTAATGGTCACACTATATATATTCTAGATGAGCCTACCACCGGTCTTCACTTTGACGATTTAAACAAGCTGGTTCAAACATTGGTCGATCTAGTATCTCAAAATAACACCGTCATTGTCATCGAACACAATCTGGACATCATCAAGAACGCCGACTATATTATTGACATTGGGCCTGAGGGTGGAGATAGCGGGGGAGAGCTAATTGCTTCAGGCTCTCCCACTAAAATGATCGAAAAATACGACACACCCACAGCTCAAGAGTTAAAAAAGCTACTACTCTAAATTTGATCAAGATTATCACTGCCCCACTCACCTTCCTCTTCGCGGCTCTCATTTGGGTATTCCCCTCTACTTCGTATGCTCTCGCCAAATTTAGTACCAGTTATCAAATTAGTTATCTAGTTCAGGAAAACGGTCAGACTCACGTCAACTACGTTATCAACCAAAAAAATAATCTCTCGGTCGTCTACGCCACTGAGTACAGTATCAGCCTCAACGAAACTAGACTGGAAAATATCAAGGTCAAAGATGAGGGCACCTACCTCATTCCAGAAGTTATCAAAACCCTCAATCAAACCTCCATCTCCTTTCCTTTTGTCAATAAAATTGTCGGCAAGGATAAAAACCACACCTTCACCATCGAGTACGATACCAATGACATTGCCACCAAGCACGGAAACACCTGGCAGATTGACATTCCCAGACTAGAACCCGATGAAAACATCTCCGAACAATCAGTTATTATTACCGTTCCACCTGGTTTCCCTAGTCCCGCCTACATCGACCCTCAACCAGATCTAGTAAACAGTAATATTTACTACTTTAGTGGCAAAAAAATTAGCCATAAACCCATTAGTGCCATTTTTGGTCAAACTCAGTACTATCAAGGAAAAATCCTATACCACTTGGGGGGTGACAATCTTACCAAGGTTATTTCCGAAATTGCTCTACCACCAAACACCTCTTACCAAACTGTTTATTATCAAGATCTTACGCCCCCACCAGACTCCGTCTACACTGACGAAGATGACAACTTCATCGCTCGCTACTCCACCTCTCCCCGAGAAGAGCTCGAAGTCACTCTAAACTTCACTGTTAAGCTAGACTTCAATCCCCGGCCAACACTCACTCAGCCGTCTGATAAATATCTACTTGCACAGCCAATCTGGAATTTTGACCACAGTGTCTTCAGTTCTGTCGAACTCAAAAACCTTACCAGTCCCCAGTCCATCTATGACTACGTCGTCGACAAAATGCAGTACGACTACAGCAAGATCAATCGCCAAAAACCGGCTCGCACGCCGGCCGCAGTCTCCCTTACCAACTACCAAAGTGCTATTTGCACCGACTTTACCGATATCTTTGTCGCCCTGGCCAGAAAAGCGGGCATTCATGCCAGAGAGCTTCAAGGTTTTGCTATCTCCGAGAACCCAGACCTCAAACCACTGTCCCTAACTCAAGACGTTTTGCACGCCTGGCCAGAGTACTTTAACCGAGAAAGTGCTACCTGGATCCAGGTAGATCCGACTTGGGCCAACACTACAAGAGGCATTGATTACTTCCACAAGCTAGATTTCAATCACATTGTTCTAGCTATTCACGGTACCGACGCTGAGCACCCAATCCCGGCTGGTGGCTACCGGAATGGTTCCAACTCCAAAAGTATCTTCATCGAGCCAGCCGACGCCCTTAGCTTTCCAGACCCGATACTAACAGTCCAGTTTGTGGATCAAGAGGAGAGTGATCTTATCTTCCAGATCAATAATTCTTCCGGTGTTGCTTTTAGTGGACAAGCCAAGGTGGCCGGTAACGAGTACCTCCAGGAGACAGCACAAACCCTAAAAATTGCTCCTTTTGGCCAAGCTACTTTCAGAATTAGATCTCAAAAGCTGCCCTTTGTCCGCAAAGACCATCTAAAAGTTATAATTTACCTTAATGGAAAACCCTACGAAACAGCCGTTGTCCTTGGCTCCACCACCACTCCGCTTACTATTCTCACCGGCCTCGGCGGAATTTTGGTCCTTATTGCCGTCGGTACCTGGGGTGTACATCTTCGAAGACAAAAACGAAAAACCTCTCTATATCGGTAAATCAATTAACCTCCGTTCCCGTCTTAAACAACATTACGAAGGTTTTCAGGATGGCACATCTAAAGCCCTACAATTTTTTCCACAGACCAAAACTCTCTATCTTAAACCAGTCAAGAATGATATCGAAGCCGTCATTTGCGAAGCCAATCTCATCAAACAGTACCAGCCTAGATATAACTCCGTAATCAAGGATGGTCGTTCAAATCTCTATCTAGTCTTCACCAATCCTCCCAACCCTAAAGTGGTTATTATCCGGGGCACCGATCTTAGCTCTCTCAATCTTGACAACCTAAACAAACAAGTTTTTGGCCCTTTTTCTTCCACGACCGTCGCTAAGACCTTGTATAAGCAAATGAGGAATATCTTTGGTTTCTGTCTCAATCCTTTTAATGCCCACAAACAAGCCTGTTTCTATTATCATATCCGACACTGTCCCGGTGCTTGTAAAGGTGAGATCTCGCCCACCAAATACGCCGTTCATCTGGGGAAACTAAAAAAGTTTCTCTCTGGGCAGTTCATTCTTCTAGATAGGTCTTTACACCAAAGAATTAAGAGAGAGATCCAAAAAGGAGAGTACGAAAAGGCTCATCTCCTTAAACAGCAAATCAACGGCCTACACTATCTTCTGAGCACCCACAATACTTCCTTGCTCCTAAAATTATCCGACGCCACCGACGCTCTTCAGTACCAAATTGTCGAAAAAGTAGCTCACCCTCTACTAAAAAAACCACCCGTCAGAATTGAGTGCTACGATCTGGCTCATCTCCAAGGAGAAAACTACGTTGGCTCCATGGCCGTCTACTTGAAGGGCTCTCCCGCACCAGCCGAGTATCGCCACTTCAACATTCACCTTCCTGACAAATCGGACCCCTTCGCCATGAAACAGATCCTTAAAAGAAGATTTGCTCATCCCGAGTGGCCATCTCCAGACTTAATCATTCTCGATGGCGGTCTACCTCAGCTCTCAACTGTATTTTCAGTTATTCCCTCTGTCATTCCCGTCCTAGCTCTGGCCAAAAAAAGAGAGACTTTGTACTTTTATAACTCCGTGCATCAAACTGTTTCTATAAATCTACCTTTGGAAGACCCTGTCTTAAACTTATTTAGAAGTCTTCGAGACGAAGCTCATCGGCTAGCTAACTCTCTCCATCGGAAACAACGGCGAAAAAACTTGTTGATAGAATATAATTAAATCAAGATGAAGGTACTCTTAAGACACATCCTCGTAAATTTACTCGTCATCTATCTGACGGACCTCCTTTATCCGGGCTTTTCCATTCTTCACGACACCAGGACTCTTCTCTCAGCCGCTATTATTTGGTTATTGCTCAATAAAGTAATCAAGCCAATAATTAAACTACTTCTCTTACCCATAAATCTCATCACTCTCAACCTATTTTCCTGGGCCATCGGTCTCATCACCCTATTTCTACTTCAATTAATCGTCGAGGGTGTGTCTCTCACTGCCTACAACTTCCCCGGTTTTAGTGCTCAAGGCTTTGTCTTTCCGGCCGCCTACCTCACTCCCTTTCTCTCCTACGTCATCACTTCCTGTCTCCTAAATTTCCTTCACGGCTTTGTTTTTTGGCTCATTCGTAAAGACTCAGATTAGGAGATATAATTAACCACTATGCAATTTACACTCATCCTTCAAATTGTTGTCTCGCTGATTCTTATCATCCTGGTTACTCTACAATCTAAAGAAACTTCGCTTGGTAGCAGTTTTTCCAGCGCCACCCAGTCTGGTTTTCATACCAAAAGGGGTCCGGAAAAAATCATTTACCTGGCGACCATTATCTGTTCTGTTATCTTTTTAGTTCTCTCTTTTCTTAATATTGCTGTTTGGAAATGATAAATCCGCTAAGGGAAAGAGTTTGGTATATCAAGGGCTTTATCAGCAAATACTTCGGCCAAATCCTCTTTAGTTTGGCCCTAACTATCTTGATCGTCTTCTTGGGTAGTTTTATTCTTGCCAAAATTCCCCAAGCCAAACCTCATTACCGTATCGGTATTGTTGGTCAGTTTGGGGCAGGCCAACTCCCTCCCTATATCATGAACTTCCTTAAAGCTGGCCTAGTCATTCTAGACAACAAGCACGAACCCCAGCCAGGCCTGGCTGAAAAATGGGATATTAGTCCAGATGGCAAAACCTATACTTTCTACCTTCGTCCGGGACTCAAATGGAACGACGGTCAAGCTGTTACCGCTACCGATATTAAAATTTCCATTCCTAATATCGATGTCGAAACCACCGATCCAAATCTTGTCCGCTTTCAAATCCCCACCAAATTCTCGCCTTTTCTAAGTCTACTAAACATTCCTTTGCTAAACTCTGAAGGCAAGATTATCGGTAAATCAGATATTCGCCTAAAACAAAAATCCTCAGGCATAATTTCTCAAATCATCGTCACTACTCCAGACAAGACTCTAATCTTCAATGTTTTCCAAACTCCCAAGCAAGCCATTGTCGCCTTCAAGCTAGGCCAGATCGATCTGGCCTTAAACCTCCCCTCCGAGTATCTGGATGAAGTTGCCGGTTACGGCCAAATTAATGAGCAGGTAGATCTCGACCGGGTAATTATGTTAGTTTTTAGTCAGCAAGATCAAAATCTAAAAGAGAAAAGCGTTCGGCAGGGGATTGCTTACTCCTTAAGCGATAAAAACCTCGGACAGACGGAAGCCATTACGACCATCAGCCCTGCTTCATGGGCCTTCAATCCGCTGGTCAAGACATACCCCCACAATCCCCAAAGAACCAAAGATCTCATCAAGGAACCCATTTCTTTAGAGCTCGCCACCACCCCAGAGCTTCTCTCTATCGCCGAAAAGCTCAAGGAACAGCTGAGCTCAGAACAAATTTCTATCAACACCAAGGTCGTTACTTCCACCCCCGATCAATTTCAGCTCCTGCTAACTAGCTACAACATTCCCTCAGACCCCGACCAGTACCGAGACTGGCACTCCACCCAAGCCACCAATATCGGTAGAGGTAGTGATGAAAAAATCGATAAGCTTCTGGAGGATGGGCGGATTACCATGGAACAAAAGGAAAGAAAAAGAATCTACTTCGACTTTCAAAAAACCTTTGCCGAAGAACTACCGGCCCTGGTGCTTTATCACCCCACCGTCTTTAATCTAGCCAGAAAAGACGCCTATTTCAAGATCATCAACACTGGCAACTAGTGGACCCTGAGGGATTCGAACCTTCGACCTCCTCGATGTAAACGAGGCGCTCTAACCAACTGAGCTAAGAGTCCAATTCTATTTGTGCGCGAGAGAGGACTTGAACCTCCACGTCCTTACGGACACTAGCACCTCAAGCTAGCCTGGCTACCATTACAGCACTCGCGCATTTGTATTTTTATGAGGTTGAGAGCTCAAAACAGGAGCGGGAAAAGGGACTCGAACCCTCGACCTTCTCCTTGGCAAGGAGACGCTCTAGCCAACTGAGCTATTCCCGCAACTTCTAATATTTTACCAAACAAAGTGCCAAGCTGAGGACTCGAACCTCAATTTCGTGTTTTTCAGACACGCGCCGTGACCATCTTGGCTAGCTTGGCAGATAGCAGAACAGCTAAATTATAACAAAAATGGGAGGCCTTAGCCTCCCCATAATTTATCATGTCTTTAGCTCGATTACAGTAGCCACCCCAAGATCTGCTTGATTTGGGTATTCAGCCAGGCCAGCCTTCTGCGACGCCGACAAATCTGCCGATGGATAATTCTGTAGCTATTTTTTGATGGACCAACATTCCTGACAGACTTAATCAACTGCCGGTCAAATTTCTGATATTTTTCCAGTAGCACTCGCTCACTAATCAAGGCCGAAACACCAACTTCAAAAAAGGGGAAGTCTGCCGAAGTCAGATTGAAACTAAACATAGAGCCTCCGATGTCAAAGAATTTAGATCGCTATTCTACCACAAGACTGAACTAGATTGTTATAATACCTAAGTTGGGCGGGTGGCGAAATGGTAGACGCACAGTGTTCAGAACGCTGCGAGGCAACTCATGGGGGTTCAAGTCCCCCCCCGCCCACAAGTATCTCTGTTACCCTTGCGGTAACGGAGATAGTTTGTTATTGGGGGACTTGAACAGGCGGAGACAAGCTCGTAACGATCTTGTCGAGCCGGGTCCTGAGGCGCAAAGCGACCGAAGGCAAATCCCCCCCCGCCCACTTACAAAAGAATCTCTTCCTCGTGGAGAGATTTTTGGAAGAAGGGGATTTGAACCTGCCGGAAGCGCGACTGGCGTATAATAATAAATTCATGATCAACTCCTGCACCGACTTCGATAAATTTCTGGTCTCTGAGTACCTAAAGTACGGCTCCATCAACAAAGTTTACTCCATCCATCACTTCAATCTGCCTATCTCATTTGCTAGTTACCACCGAGTTCTCAATAAGTTTAAGGTCATTAAGTCTGCCGGTCCCAATAGCCAGTTATCGGAGTCTCTCAACATCCTCTCCAAGATCTCAAGCTACAAGATACCCCTCGAAAGGGTCTATCATCAGTACGCTCCCAGAAGCATCCAGGTCTCTACGAACACTCTTCACCGCATCCTTCACTATACCCGCCTGGGACTTACCAGAAGACAGGGGACCGCTCTTCTTATTACTGAGCCTGATCAACCCCTCTCCTTTTTAACCGGAGTAGAGAAGAACACTCCCAACTCAGACTTAGGTAAAAGAGGGGACATCACTCTACCCATGGGACATTCCAAAATAGGAGAAAGTCCTCAAGACGCTATTGCTCGCGTTTTACAGCAAGAGGTCTTCACCGATCAAACCGTTGCCGGTACCTTTCCTTGGAAGCTGGTTCCCAAACACCCTCAGCCGACTATGTATATCAACATCGCGGACATCAAAGTCACTGTCTACCACCTCATCCTTGATCACAACCTTCCATTTTCCAGCTTTAAACTTAATCTCCTCAAATACCGCAGTCTCAAAGAATTATTAGCAAGCAATCTCCGTCCTGGAGTCGAAGACATCCTTAGACAAAAAGCTGGACTTCTCAAAGTATCTACTACCTCGACAGCCCCCGAGTTTAGTTCAAAATTAAATCTCGTCTTACTTGAGTTGAAAAATTCATAAAAAGGGGGAGTCCGAAGATTCTCAATCCTTATATTTCATGTCAGGGATCTAGGTTCAATGATAAAATAAGTTCATATTGCCGAGTCGTCTAGTGGTAGGACGCCTCCCTTTGAAGGAGGATATCCTAGGTTCGAATCCTAGCTCGGCAACAAAGGAATCTCTCCCTCGTGGGGAGATTTCTTTGTTTTAATCAGATAGGATTCGAATGACGGAGGCAAGCTCGTAACGATCTTGCCGAGTCGGGTTCGAGGAAATCTTCAGCAGAAGATTATCCGAGAGAATCCTAGCTCGGCAACAAAATTTTTTCCCCTTTATGGGAAAAGTTTGCTGCTAAATAAGCTAGAATTCGAAAATGGTAAAACACTACT
>JAGVOE010000004.1 GCA_020052895.1 Candidatus Woesebacteria bacterium | reverse complement strand
GATAACTACTTCCTCAGTGCCGCCGCCCGAGTCCTGGCCAGCCACGAAATCAGCCTCCCCCTCTAAGGACAGGCTTGACAAAAGAGTGAACCTATAGTAATATATCTCCAAACCTAAAAGGTTCGACCTTAATATCTTCACTCTCGTCAGTTGCCGCCCTCACGGTCGACCTCTTCATATCCAGCCTCACAAGGAGTCCCAAATGCAACATTCTGCCCCAAAAAATGCGCTCGATCATGATATCGAAATCGTTCAAAAAGTCGCGGATAAACTCAAGTCCATCTACGGCCAAGAATTTATTGTAGAAGCCGAAACCACACTAGAAACAGGTGATTTCCACATGGTCTCATACACTGAAGTCTCCATAACAGTGATGGTGCCTGACACCAGCTTCTTCGGCGCAATATTTCAGTGGCAGGTCAAAGAGACCGTTCTCCACTACATTTACCCTGCTCTGGGGATATTTGACTGGAATGAGAAGTATCCCGAAGTCAAAACTCTCTTTGATAAATACAGCAAACTAAGAAACTAACTATCGCTCAAATCACCCCAAGGAGTCCCAAACCGGTTTCTGCCCCAACTGCAAAAAAGAAATCGAGTTCAAAACGCTACCAGAGAATACTTAGCGTTCTTTATGCCCACCTCATCGGAGGTGGGTTTTTTTATACCATATCGGTTTAGCCTCGAATTTCCCTCTTGCTTTTTGCTTAACCCATGACTTATAATAGTCGTTGACTTACAAGGTTCGACCTTAAAATATTCTCCAGCGCGTGCCTATCATGGCAGCCGTCGAACCTATTTTTACTCCTTCACCCCACTTTCCAGCCGTTAACCCGGTTGTTTCGCTTATGCCCATCCCTATATCTTAAGGAGGTATTCCCATGTTTCCAAAAATCCGTTCGTTCTGGCTCGCCTTGTGGGCGGGCTTTTTGCATTTCTTCAATCTCGACCAACCCCAAAAGGAGGCTATCATGCCCAATTTTTATACTCCCGATCAACTTCGGGAAAAACTTGCAGATCGTGCTTTTCAGCTGGAAATGGTTTACTGGCTCGAAAGCAGCATTCGTCCCCTAGAAAACGACGCCTTTTACTTAATGGTCGCTCGAGATCGTACCAGCACTGTGAGACCGATCGATACCGCTTGTATTCAAGCTGTTCTCGATCGTCTGGAACCATACATCCTTCTTGGTACCCCGGCTCACGAACTTGGTCATCATATCTTTGATGCCCTGGGTGGCTCCGCGATCATCAGCAACGATCCGTTCGTGGCAAGTGCCTATCGAAACGAGATCGACGCCGCCTTCTTTGGCGCCATGTCCCACGACTGTGCTACCGGTGTCCAACACCGCTACATCGATAATGAGTGGGAGTTAAACCACGGTGAACTCGCAGCTTGGATCTTCTATCACGCCACCGAAGGTATTCTTATTGAGCCAGTTCGCCGTTTGACAGCTTACGCCATTGCGGCACACCCGCACATGACGAAAGAAATGACCGCCAAAAATGGTTCTATCCGTAAACCCTGGAGAGACCAAATCTTTACTTTTGGTAAAACTCCCGTTCGCCTGGCTGTTTGGATCACCCGTTGGACCGATCGCCTCGAAAACGGCGGCGATTCAGCCACCCATCTTCCTCGCCATGCCTTGGCTACCCTCGATGGTGCCCGTATCGGTGGTATGGATCTACACGGTGTGGACTGGTACAGCTTCAACGACCAGCTCAAGTACCTTTTTACTCCCAAGGCCTTCGTCTTCGAAATTCCGGCTGTCAACTCGGATGGCACCCCTGTTATGAAAGACGGTCAGCCAGTGATCAATAAAATCCCTACTATGCTCCAGCATTTGAAGGGTTACGCCGCCAGTGCCGGTGCTTTCCCCTACTCGCCTTACAATCAGCACGACCACCGATCCGTAAATATGATGACTCTCATGGCTTGGAAAGTAGACAACTCGGCCAAATTGATCGAAATGGTCTCTAATACTATCGGCACTCCTGACTTTAAGCTCTTTATCAAACACCTGCAGCTTAAGTCGGGTCTCCCGAACAATCAGATGACGACCGATACCATCGAAATGCTCCGCGATCTCTGGAATCTCAACACACCAGAAGATCAGGCTCATTGGGCCAAAGGCTTCGAGTTCGCGTACAAATCTTACTACGAGTGGCTCGACCTACTTCAAGCAAATATCGCCCAAGCCACTGACCCAACAGTACTTGCTTTCCAACCCTTGGTCGCCGACTTAATTTCCAAGATTAGTGAATAAATGCGTAACCAGCCAATTGTCACACCCATCAGTTATTCATACATCAAATCCGATCAAGATATTCGGGTTTTAAACTGGAAGGAATTACCTGTTCTCGAGGCTGTGAAAGATACTCAGATAATCTATTTTTCCGCTTCCACCGTCGGAGGAAATCATCGACATCCTCGTACCGAGTGGTATATCTGCTTCGGAGATCTGATTTTATATTGGTTAGACGAAACGGGAAAACGTCACCAAAAGTGTCTTAATCCCAAAGGAAGACTTTTACTTGTCAAGATTCCCCCCTTCCTTGCCCATGCAGTGAGAAATCGTTCTGCCACCAATTCGGCTCTTCTTTTGGAGCTGGCGGATGCCCATCAGAATCATGTCGAGCGTATCAAGGTTTATTAAAACCTCACCCACCCCTTCGGGGGTGGTTTTTTTTTGGTCTCTTGACATTCATTTTTTGTTCTATAACATGAACCTATGTCCACAGATTTAAGTTTTCAAGAGTTTAGCTACACTTTACCCCCCAATCGCCAGCTTCTGGCGGCCAAGTTTGTGGACAAAAGCTGGTTTAGAAACACCGATTTAGCCATCCAAAAGCAGCTTTTATCCCTCCCGGACGATCATGAAGGCTTCGTCTTTGATCTCTCCAACCGTCCCGATCATATCGGTGACATTGATGTTCTAAGACTGGAGCGTTTTGTCGAAGGGGACTTCCTTGTTGTGCCGGTGTTTAATGTCTATTCCCGTTCTACCCAAAAAACCTTTTCCAAAGAGTACGTTTCCTGGAAAATGGGCAAGCATCCCGGCCTCAAAGGCCTTCTTTTTGTTGAAAAAGAAGATAAAATCAAATACTTCATTACCATTGAGGCTGATAAATTCCCCGTCGGAGGCTCCACTTACGATGCCATTGGTGGTTTATTCCAGTACTCCAAAGAGCAAATCGTCGATCTTCCTAGAGAAATCGAAAAAAGCATCAAAGACAGACTCGGGCTAAAAAAGATCAATGTCAAGCGTTTTATCGATCTTGGTCGAATTCAGTCGGACAACGGTCTCACCATCAACACCCCCAGTATTTTTGCTGCCATTGTTGACGGTCAGGAAGCTGAAAACATCGTCAAAGTCAATAAAATCGTGCGTGGTCAGGAATCTTTGGAATATAAGATCAACATTGTTCCCATTGAGCAACTTGATCAATACATCTCCAAAGTCGACGATTCTTTCTTCCTAGCCATTATCTCTCGTCTTTTAGCCAAGAAAATCATTTCTCTTTAATACTATAAGTCTTGACCCCTTCCCCACAACCCCTATAATACCGGACAGACCTACAAGGTCCGTCCTTAAAATCCTACCCATTCCCCGGAGGTAACTTTTGAAACCAAACGCAAATTTGTATCGCCTCGGCATCATTCTCGACTTCACCAAGTCTCAGCAGGGGTTTCTCGAGCAAGTCGGCTTTTTCAACCCCGAACCACAAATTAACGATGCGTTGTTTCTTTTTTCAGAAATCAAAGACACTAAATTAACGCGCTTAATCACCTGGCAAGGAGTTGACGAAAAGGGCCGAATTTCTAACCATCTTTTTGATCTCCAACCACAGATCTTCCGTCATTCGCTTCGAGAGTTAACTCAAGAACTAAACGAAGGAAATTTCCTGGGGTTCCTTGGTGATACAAACGAAAATCTCTCGAATCTTGTCAACTTCAAGATTCTGGAGGTGAAGTGGTTCATCAAGCTTTGGGAAAACAAAAACCGAAACGTGCCAGACTATGCTCCCAAAAGATTGAATAATGGTCTCAAGTTCGTCTACACAGACAACAAATTAATCGTCAGTTTCCAAAAGGTCTCGACTGATCTGTGGTTGGCCTCAGATCACAACCCCACCACCGTCATCCCCTTGACCCACGAAAATTTTGACTATGTTATCGCCCAGCACATCCACCTCGCCCAAAAATATCTGCAAGACAAGGAGAAAACATGAGCATCCTTCGATCTTGTTATACCCATAATTATCTCAAGGGGGAGCACCCTGAACTATCTCCGGAAGAGCTTGATGATATTCTTGCTACCGTTGAAGAACTTGCAAGACGTTACGGAGATTTCTTCTTCGACCAAAAAACCACACTTCCAAATGTATTACGCCTCACAGCAATGAAATACATTGTTATCAAAAACGTTCTCAATGCCATTATCTCTGGCGAACAACCGGCAGTGCAACAGCAAGTTCGTTGGGCAAAAAAACAGATCGGTATCGTTTCCAAAAAACTTGACGAGTTGCGGGAAATTCAATCTCAATACCCCGATTATCCAGTCACTCATCTGTCACCTGAGGAAGAAACCGCCAAAGCCATAGAAATCTGCGAGTCAAAACTCGGTAAGTCTATCATCGCCGCTGGCGGCATCTTGGAAGAATTGGTTCTTTCCGATCTCAGCGTCATCTACTACCTATTCCCGACCAAAAAGGAGAAACCCATGAAATATACTGCATTGCTTAAGGAATTTAAACCGGATTTCGATGACGCCGATTACATTGTCATTACTGAAGGCGCCCGCGACACAGCCAAAATTCTCAAACTACGGATGACCGATCCTCTCAACGTCGACAATTTTTTCGCGTTCCTCATCCGTTCCGTCGATGTTAGTATAAAGGCAACCGAAGAGATACTAGAAGGCTTAGATGAAAACTCAAGAAAGATGAGTGAGAACATCATATCCTTATTCAAGGCTTCACGAAGTCTCTTTACTGACAACAAAGAACAACTCCTTAAGGAGTTCGCCAAGAAGGGCATAGAGGGTCGTGATTTACTTGTAGCCATATCACAGAATGATGTCAACAACAAAAAAATTATTGCCTCGCCGCTGGTCAACACCATTGGTGATTTACTCGTCGCCATAGCCGCAATCACTTCGAATAAATAGTTTTACTCATCCCGCGTATCCACGCGGGATTTTTTATGGCCAAAACTTGACTTTTAAAACTACCCATACTCTTACCCCCCAATCGCCAAATATTAGCCGCGAAGTTAATCGAAAATAAATGGTTCCAAAATACCGATTCCGATCTTCAGCAAGAGATTCTCACTCTCCCCAATGATTACGAAGGCTTTCTTTACAACCTCAGCCTGCGTCCCGACATCATTGGCCATCTAGAAGTCTTAAAATTGCTCAAGGTCATTCGTGGCGAATTTCTCGTTACTCCAGTCTTCGAGGTTCACTCCTCTACATCCGGTAAAACCTTCACCAAAGAATATGTGATCTGGAAAAT
>JAGVOE010000083.1 GCA_020052895.1 Candidatus Woesebacteria bacterium | reverse complement strand
GAAATAAAAATTCTCCAGACCTCCATCCACGAAAATAAACTAGTTATAGACACTGTTCAGCTAGCTGGCAAACAACCTATTTCTTGGAAACAGTTTTTGACTGGCCACTCTGGGCTTCTCTCTCACCCACTCGTAAAGACCTCTTGCAAGTAGTACAAACTTTCACTTTTACTCTCGTGCCATCCACCAAAAGGTGATGGATATGTAGATTGGGTCTGCGAAGATGCTTGGTCTTGCGCTTTGAAAAACTGACCAAGTTAGAGTTTTGCACTCCCTTACCGCACATGACACATCCATAATGTTCTTTTTCCATGATCCAAATTTTACCACACCCAAGCCTGCACTGTCACCTCAGACATTTTCCCCACTTTCCCGTATAATTAAAAAACCAATGATATTTTTCATCTTCCTTCTCAATGTGGTCTACCTCATCATGGCCGTCTCTATTCACGAATTTGCTCACGCCTTTTCTGCCGATCGTCTGGGTGACCCCACTGCTCGTGCCGCCGGCAGACTGACCCTGAATCCCTTTGCCCACATCGACCCTCTTGGCACTATTGTCCTGCCTCTTAGCCTGCTCCTTCTCTCGGGAGGTAGTTTTGCTTACGGCTGGGGCAAGCCCACTCCCTTTGATCCTTACAATCTCAAAAACCCCCGTCGTGACTCTGGTCTTATCTCCATTGCCGGCCCCCTGAGCAACCTGCTCCTAGCCGTACTGGTATCTATCGCCATCAGACTGTTACCTTATGCCTTTTCGATCTTTTTGACTCCATTGATTCTCATAAACATCGCTCTGGCCATCTTCAATCTAGTCCCCATCGGCCCTCTTGATGGCCAAAAAATCGTTTTTGCTCTCCTGCCGAGAGACCTGGCCTACGAATTTCAAACCATCATGAATCGCTACGGAGTTCTTCTCCTTATCTTCATGATCTTTCCTTTTTTTGGCGGTGAAGCTCCCATTGTCTCTATCATCAATCCTCCCATCCAGTTCCTCGCCCGGCTGCTTATTCCCTAATCTGTTATAATATAGAGCATATCGCACCCGAACAACATATCTGAGGAGAGTAAAAATGGATTCTATCCTAACACCAAAGCGTGTTGAAGAAATTTTCGAAGCTTGTTTGTACAAAGACGAATACGCTACCGATGGACTTACACACCAATTAATATCCATCAAAGGTGTCGTGTTGTCAGTCTATTTTGATTACCTTCCTCTAGCAAAGCATATGCTCGAAATCGAAAACATGCTACGAGAGCTACCTGATGAATTTAAAAAGTTTTCCGGCGGTGGCTGGTCTTTTCTCGAAGCTTGTAACGATAAACACGGAAATCAATGGACCGGCATTCATCAAACAATGGACAAGTTGTTCATGTTAGGTATGGGTATCGACAAAGTTGAATATTTACTCCCCAGAGAACAATGGGGCAACTTCCCAGGTGGCATGCCCTATCTTGTAATTACCTCTTATTCTTAATTAAGAGTACAGACCCCGCACCTGCGGGGTTTTTTTACCTCTCAAAAAATCACATTTAGAGGCTTCTGCGTCGCGACAGGAAACTAAAGACTCCAACTACCAGAAGTAGTACGCCAAATCCCAGTAAAGCAATCTTAAAGACGGTCGATAGAGCTGTCCCCAGACCAGACTGGTTAGATTCCTGTGTTCCTGTACCTACGGTGGAGACTGTCTTATCCATCACTCGAGTAGGAGTTGGAGTCGGAGTAATGATCGGAGTAGAAACAATTCCGGGGCCAAAGTTAATCGGCTCAATGGCTCCAGTTAAGATCACGTCTTCAGAAGGTTTGTTGCCATAGCCACTCGTCTCAGCCGTCACCAAGATGCGAACATACTTAATGTCGGTCAAAGTTGACATTTTACCGTTGACAATCTCCCCCAGCCGTTTCTGCTTACCATCTTCGTCCTCTACCCAAGCAACATAAATATTTTTTTCTGATGTCAGAGCGATCTTCAAATCTCGACAAGTCATCAAAATCTTGTAAGTACCATCGACAAAAACCGAGGCGGCATAGCACGAGCCCTTACTGGTAGTACCACGCAAATTAATCACCCCCTCATTCGCCGAAGCCGTCTTGGGCAAGAATAACACCACCCCAAACAAAATCGATAAGATCAACCCTCCCAAAAACCCTGTCATTCCGGACTTGATCCGGAATCTATATAAATTTTCCTTCATAACCCCATTTTACTACACTCCTACTACAAACCACAAAAAAACCGAGGGTTTTATCCCCCGGCTAAATTTTCTCTCACCTAGCCATCGACTCTGATGGTTTCACAACTCGAGACTCGCGAATAGGCCACTCCATTCCAAATAAATAACGGTGGGCATAAAGCTTCTTCGTAGCGACCCAATGTGGTCGAATAAACCACTTCTTGTCCTGCTCCGGATTGATATTGAGCTTCAGCAAAGTATTTGAAGTCCTGAGCCTGAGCTACTGAGTCGGCTGCAAAAAATTCCTGAACCTTATCGTGATAGGCCGCATTGTCCAGGAAAATCATCCCGGAGAACTGGCTCCCTTCAGGCAGGGACAAAACCGCATAAATCTGAGGTTTGTTCAAGAATATCGTCTGGACCACGTGCGTATCAAAGAAGCTGGTCCAGAATAGAACAATTGCGACCATCGCCCCGGCCCAAAAATAAAACAGGGGTTTGAAGTTGGTTGTTTCCATGATCCCTCCTTCGGGATGCCTAAATAGAGTTAACCTTGAGAATTTTAATTTACGCACGTATCTTAACATAATATAGGTCTATTGTCAAATCTAGCCTCAATTCCACCACCTATCGCCTACGAGTCACCTGCAAGAACCATCCTTGCAGGCTGTCATCCTTCCCCGTCATTGCGAATCTCGTACTCGAGCTGTGGCAATCTCACTCCACAATCTTTCGATAAATTTCTTCCGTTACAGGCACGGACACCCCATTCTTCTCTGCTAGCCGTATCACCACCCCCTGCAAGGCCTCTACTTCCGTCTGCCGATGATTTTCCAAGTCTACCAGCAAAGAAGACTTTGTCAACGGATCGAAGTTCAGCGCCCCGTTTAGCGTCGTCTCAAATATATCCTGCTCAAAGATAATCCCCTCTTCTTTTCCAACCGCGATCGCCTCACGCAAAACCTCTTTGTAAACCGTCAGCGTCTTGGGGTTACTTAAGGCTTCACCTATCGGGCACATTCCGGCCACCGTAGCAGATGAGAAAGAAACCACAAACAAAAACTTTTTCCATAGTTTAGTTTCAATTCTTTCGGTCAACTTCGCATCGATACCGGCTTCTCTTAATATCTTCACGATCTCCCGCATTTTAGGAGTTATTTTTCCGCCCCTCGGACCAAAGACCAGTCTTTTTTGAGTTCCTTTTTGGGTAATCATGTTTGCGGCAGTCTTAGTAGAAGCCACCAGCACCAGCCCGGGTAAGACTTCGCAATCCAGATATTTAGCCACTACTAGGTAATTATCCAAGCCGTTTTGGAGAGTAATCACCGTCGTTTCCGGCCGTACCACTTGTGTTAATTTCTCAGACACTTCAGCCAAACCGTAAGACTTGACCGCCAAAATAACTAACTCCGGATCAACAATCTCCGAAATATGCTCGATTATCTTTGGAAAAATATGGTG
>JAGVOE010000022.1 GCA_020052895.1 Candidatus Woesebacteria bacterium | reverse complement strand
TGTTTTGCTTGAGACGGAATTGAAAACTTTTAGTAGCGGTACTGAAGTATTTTTGAGATTCATCGTCAGAGACGTTGATTTGTTTTTCTATTTCGTCCGGTTTGTCGGAGTAGGGGTCTTTTTCACTAGCCTCTTGCCAGGCTTTGACTTCGTCATCTAATTTATTGATAGGAGAATTAATAGTAATTCCTTCTAAGTTGCGGAAGGCTAGTTGTGAAACAATGTTTAGATCTTGAAAATTAGTTGGGTCGATAGCTCCAGATAAACCGAGATAAGTAAGATCGCCAACAGCTTGGTTAATTTGTGCGGTTGTTAGCCCTAGACCGAGATTGGCGGCTTGGGCGATGACGGCTTGGCGGGAAACTTTTTCGAGATTACGTGTGATGACTTGAGCGGATTCGGCCTTGGGGTTGACGGTTTGGACAAGAAAGAGATCTCTGTCCAGATCTTCCATTTCTTTTTGCTGATCTCTAGCCGATTTGTCTTGAATAAGAGCTAGGCGGTTTTCTCTAATGAGATCGGCCTGATGTTTGGTGGCCCAAGTTTTGCGAGCACGCTTGACGGCGTCGGAGACGGTGTGAGTAGCGCTGGCATCAAGCTGGTCTGTTTGGGACTCTTTGTAAAGAGCGACTAGGGTTTCCAGTTCGGCGGGGACAGTGGAATCTTCTTTTTGGGTTGCCTTTTTTGGTTTTGACTCCTCTTCATCTGACTCGGCGCCAAGGGTCCTAAAAAAGGCGATGATGTCACCAACTTGAATGGGAGCAACCAGGCGCTGAAAGTTTTGATAATTGTTTACTCCGGGATCCTGAGCAAAAGCTGGGGTTCGCTTGATTTTTTTATTTAGTCTGAAGTATTCCTGGTAATAACTCAAACCCAGACTGAGAAACTCTGGGGCGCGAGTTTCCCTTTCGTAGTCAATTTTTCGACCAAGATAACCAAGAACTTGTTCCAGATCAAAAATTTCTTTGTCGTAGTTGGCCATGGTTAGGGAGTAGTGTTTTGAGAGGCTGTTTCAGCTGCGGCTTGAAGCTCGGCTTGCTTTTTACGCTCCAGAATTTCAGCTGGTTTGCTGGTGGCCAGAGCGTGTTCGTCGGCAGAAGCGATAATTTTGATAGCGACATGATTCATGCCGGCGAAGAAGATACCTTCACCAACTCCAGCTGAGAGGAGAAGTTGTTTTTCTCCCTGAGAGAGATAAAAAACTTCGGCAATTTGATTGATAGCCGCAGGAGATTGTTTGAGGAGAAGCTTGAGGGCGGAATTGGTAATGATGGCCTTACCATAGGGCGAACCCAAAAAGTCGTCGACATTCTGAGAAATAATGGAGACACCAAAGTAATATTTTCTGGCCCGCTTGACAAAACCTTGAAGAATCTTAGCCGAGTCTTCGTAGCGCATGAGGTACCAAGCTTCGTCAACCACCAGCATTCTTTTGCGGAGGTCCTTGCGAACTTGATTCCAGACAAAGTCGAGAATCATAAACATAACAATGGGGCGAATTTCGTCGGCGGTATCTCGGAGGGTAAAGACGGTCACGGGAGCATTGATGTCGATATTGCTTTGCTGGTCGAAGATGCCCTTGACTCCACCCATGACATAGCGTTCGAGGCGAGCGGCCAGAGTTTTGGAAACAGCTTCCTCCATACCGATGAGCGCTCGATACAAGTCTTCCATGCGCGGCGGCTCAAGAAGGTGGGTGGCGGGATCTTCAGTAATACCTTTTTGGCGATAGGTCAGGACAAGGGCTCGGTTCATAGTGGCTTCTTCAATAGGGTTCATCTCGCCGATCATGATCTTGAGGAGTGACATAAGAAAGAGATATTTATAGCCAATCTCGTCTTCGGTACTTTCTTGGGGGCGGGCAATTTGAAAAGGATTGATCTTGTTCGCAGAACTGGTGGAAAAGGACAAGTAATTACCGCCGACGGATTTGGTAACCATCTCGTACTCGTTTTCCGGGTCCAGAATAATTACTTGACAGTCAAACATGAGGGAGCGAAGGATTTCGAGCTTGACGGCAAATGACTTACCAGCGCCCGAGGTAGCGAGGATAAGCATGTTCGCGTTCTCTAGTGAATAGCGGTCAAAAATAACGAGAGATTCGTTGTGAGCATTGATGCCGTAGAGCACGCCTTGATTGTCGGAAAGTTCGGAAGAGGTGAAGGGGAAGGTGGTGGACAGAGAGGTGGTGTCCATGTTTCGAGTAAGCAGGAGCTTATCTTTGCAGTAAGGAAGAGTGGTCTTGAAAGCTTCTTCCATAGAAAGAGAGGAGGTCTTGCTGATGATGAGGAGTGAAGCCAACATGGACTGAACTTGAGCGGTGGTAGTATTGAGTTCTTTTTCTGATTCGGCGGAGATACTAATGTACAAGGAAAACTGGAAAAATCTTTCGGCCCCCTTTACTAGCTGAGATTGAAGGACTTTGGCGTCTTCTAGTCCGGCTTCGGTGGCGGCTTGAGGAATGCGGCCTCTTTCGATGTCAGTGTTTATCTCAGCCTCCATTTCGGCGATACGATGACGAAGCCCCTCCAGAGTGTCTTTGGAGTCGGTGGGATAAACAAACATAGAGATATCCAGCGAGTGATTGAAGTTGATGAGAGGAGAGAGCCAGTTGGCGGAAACATAGCGGGGATAGCCGGTGACAAAAAGAGTGCGGATGTAGACGTCATCGATTTTGATATGAGAAAAATCGACTTCGATAGCGGAAGGAGCGATGATGTCTTGGACTGATTGGTTTGATTTAACCGGTTCTTTGGCGACAGGAAGTGTTTGGGCAGAGGGAGATTCTACTAGAGGGGGAGAGCTTGGTGTTTTGGCGTCGTGTTTGCCCAACGAAAAAAGATTAAAAGCCATAATTTAAGTATAACCGAAACCATATCCGTTAGGAGGAGGTAGTGGGGTTTATGGAAGTAGAGGAGATACTGCCTTGGTTGTAGATAGTGTAGTAAAGAGTTACCAGCTCACTGGTGGTAAGCTGACTAGCCTTGAGCCCGATGCGAGCGAACTGACGAATAATGTGGTCTCGACGGGGATAGAGAGCCATGGAAGCCTTTTCTTCGATATAGCTAAGATCAAAAGGTGGCTTTTGAGGTTCTTTGGCAAAAGGGTTGAAAGTTCCTTTGGTAACCCCCAGCTCAATAGCAGAAAAAGAGACCACGACGTAGAACTTTTTTTCCAAAACACGGTTTTCTTTGACCAGAGATTTAACAAACTGACGATATGAGAGAAGATTTTCTTTGACTTTTTGTGAGGGAGTAGTTTGGATACGGTTGTCAAGCAAACTAATATAGTCGGAGATATTCTTTCGCTGTGAACGAATGAGAATTTGAATGGGGAAAGAGAGAGAGTTTAGAAGCCCAGCATAGGCATAGATGGTGGCATCTTGCTCTTCCTCAGAAAGCAGGTTGAAATTGATGGCGGTGGTTCTCAAAACGAGAGAACAAGAGCCATCCTTGAGAAAAACAAGATGATTCTTAATGGTATAGATATCGAGATGTTCTTGGGTAGACGATTTTATATTGTCACTCATTCTTTTTGGCTTGGATTTTTAAAGGGTGAACGATGGCGCCAGTAAGCTCGAGAGAGTAAGGGTCGAAGAAAAAACCTTCTTTTTCGGCGAAGATTTGGTAGAGGCCATTGTCTAGAGGCCGGGCAAACATAAACTGACCTAGCTTGTTGCTTTTGGTGGCTCTGGTGGTGAGGCCGTTTCTTTGAATCTCAACCAGAACACCGTCTAGAATTTTGCTATCGGGAGTTATGGTCAAGCCGACGAGAGTATTGGGGGTGGTGGGGGTGTAGGGAATGGGAAGGTGGGTGGTGGGGGGAGTTGTTGGTTGTTGGTTATTAGTTATTGGTGCGGGACTTGTAACCGGAATGGTGGGTGGGGGAGTGATGGGAGAGATAACAGGAGGCAAAATCCCCCCGTCCCCCTTTGACAAGGGGGAGAAAGAAGAAGTTGAAATTGGTTCTGTAGATGGAGGAGCGATGTTGACTACAGGGGCAACGACGCCGGTACTGATTTGCATTTTGGCATTGGAGACTCCGGGCGCCATTTGTAAATTAGCAGCATTTGTAGGAGCAGCGGTATCGAGATTGATGTTTTTGAGAGAAGTTTGTTTCCAGACAAACTGAGTAGGAGAGTAAATTGAGCGGATAAAGGCAATAATCCAAGTATCTAAGGTCCGTCCTTGAATGGGGACAAAAGCCATGCCGACACCGAGAAGAAGGAACAAGAAAGAGAGGGGGTACTTAAAGAAGAAGGGTAGGGGCGAGCTATAAAAAATGACGGCCATGACTATGCCGACACCAAGGGAGACAAACTGCTTGATGGTCATGTCGCCGATCAAACGAAAGCGATAGGCGCTGATGTCTTGAGGTAGTGGGTGTTGTTGGATGGCCATGGCTGAGTGCGAAGTGCTTAGTGATTGGTTATTGGTTCGAAAGATATCTGTTTTAAGTATATCGTGTCATCGGGCGGAATGCTAAGATGGAGGTGATATGAAAGGTGATGAAACTAGGTGGAGAGAATTTGATACTGATAATGACAGGATAGATCTTGAAGTGCTGAAGAATGAAAGAAGGAATAAAAAGAAACAAAAAGGAAAACAAGGTGATGCCCTTTTGGCAGAAGATATGAAGAATTCTTTGGTGGATGTGTTGGCTCCGGAAGAAAGGATGCCAGAACCAGTGGGGCAACCAGAGGTACTGGATGAAGTTCAAGAGAATCAAGAGGGCATCCAGAAGCCGGTTTGGTATCCGGGAATTGTAAAAGATTTAAGAGAGGCGATTAGCCTTAAAGTTTTTTCCCAGGAACATAAGGAAGCTGTTGAGAGGTTGAGATCAAGCGGAGTGAGATTGCCTGAGGTAATATGGAACGAAGATGCCCCGGTGGAGATGACAGTGGAAAAAAATCTTCAAAGAACAAAAATCGGCAGCGCCTTGGATCAGTTATTTGAGGAAAGAGCTCACGGCTCTCGTTGGGGCACCAGAGAGGCAGCGGTCCAGTATTTGAGAGAAGAGCTGAAAGTGGGTAAGAGTGCCACAGACAAACCGAGAGAAAATTTGGGGATAGATAAAAATGGAGTAGATAAATACAAAGAGGATCACTTGGACAAGTCAGAAAAGAAAGGGCTTGACAATGAAAAAAAGGCTGAAGAAATGAGCCTTGAAGATAAGATTGAACGAGTAAAGAATTCAGGAGGAACCTTGGTAGAGACATATAAAAGATACGTATTAAGTGGAATCAAACCGGATAATTTTGACTATGTGATTTCGCAGGTGAAACAAGCCTTCCCATTTGATGTGGTGGAGCTTGCAGAGGAATGGAAAAGGAAAATTAAGGAGGAGGGTAATAATATGTCCAAGGCAGAACCTGAGGCCGAAAGTTGGGAGGTTACATATGAAAACAATGTTTTGTTTCAATCTCTTAAACGAGTGGCGGATAAAGAGATGTGGCAGAAGAAGGTGGAAGAG
>JAGVOE010000078.1 GCA_020052895.1 Candidatus Woesebacteria bacterium | reverse complement strand
TAGCCAAGGACAAGCTCGTTTTTCTTGTCTCTCACCGCTTCAGCACCGTCAGAAAAGCTGACAAAATTATGGTTCTTGAAAATGGTCAAGTCCTCGAGTGTGGCACTCACTCAGAACTTATAAATCTAAACGGACGTTATCGTGAGCTATTCTCCCTCCAAGCCCAAAGCTACCAATAGTTCATCTGCCGCTTCTTCCAAAATATCCTCCAGTATCTCTTGTTCTTCCTGGCTAAATTTACCTAAGACATACTCGGCTCCAGATCCGACATAACCAAACTTCTCTCGATTATCTACTCCCAATCTGACCCTCAAAAAGTTCTTATTAGGCAAACAAGCTTCTACCGAACTCACTCCATGATGTATTTTCGGACCAACCCCTTTTTGAATTTTATAGTCCCCCAGCTTCAAATCTAGATCATCATGGACCAAAACCACGTCCTCAGTTCCCAGTTTATAAAAATCCATAATTTTTCTCACCGCTCGACCAGACTCGTTCATGAATGTCTGCGGTTTCACCAGTAACCAACTTTTGTCTTTAAATACTAGCGACTCAAACTTACTGTCCATTACAAACCTTACCCCACCAGAAATTTTATCCACAAACTCAAAGCCTAGATTGTGACGGGTCTTAAGATACTCTTTACCAGGATTACCTAGCCCTACGATTAATTTCATTAGTAAATCCATTCTATCCTTTATAATATCGTTTTGTGAAGGCAGTCTTCACTACCACTATAATGAGACCATGAGCCTTCCTATCAAACCCTTTTTTTCCATCATTATCCCTGCCTTAAACGAAGAAAGGTTCTTGCCTCTTTTATTAGCTGACCTGGTAAAGCAAACCATCCAAGACTACGAGGTCATTGTCGTCGACGGCGAGTCAACTGATAAAACCGTCAAGAAAACTCAGTTATTTAGTCAAAAACTTCCCTCTCTCACCATTCTAACCAGCAAAATTAGAAACGTCTCTGTTCAAAGGAATCTAGGTGCCGATCAAGCCAAGGGCGAGTATCTTCTCTTCAACGACGCCGACAATCGTCTTCCGATTTATTTTCTAGAAGGTCTCCGCTATCAGCTCCGGGTCAAACCTTACGAACTATTTACTTGTTGGTTTGATCCAGACTCTCATACCAGTTCCGACAAAGCCACCGCCACCTACATGAACATGGTCATCGAAGCCGCCTCTCTTCTCAATCAGCCAGCCGCCTACGGCGCTCTCATCGGCTGCCGTCGACATATTTTCAAACACGTCGGCGGTTTTAATCCCGAAATCGGCTTCGCTGAAGATACTGAGTTTGTCAATCGAGGTTACAAGAGAGGCCATAGCTTTGGCGTACTTCATGAGCCGCGTTTTATCTACTCTTTTCGTCGTTTTAGAAAGTTTGGCAAACTAAGACTAATTCAGAAATATGCTATTCTCAATCTAAAGTTTCTTACCAACCAAAAAGTAGATCAAAAAAAAGAGTATCCCATGGGCGGAGGCTCGCTAGAACAAGAGATTAGATTTACGACCGACTTAACTAAATTGATTCGACAAACTTTTCAAAAGAAAGGTCCTTCGATCAAGATCGCCGATCGTCTTCGGGCCCTTCTCAGTCTCGAAGAAAACCAGCCACTAAGCTAGTATTAGTTGCAAGCCAAAAAACATTGCGTAAATACCGACCAAGACGGCCCCCTCCCACCTCTCCAGTTTATGCTTTGACTTGGTAAACAACCAAAACAATCCCAAAGTTATCATCAAAAATACTCCCACTACGCCTTTTTGGAGAGTATTGGTGTAAGTGATCGGACTAATAATCGCCACTATCCCCAAGACTATCGTGGAGTTCACCACCACGCTTCCTAATATATTACCCAGTATCAAGGAGACCTCCCTTCTTTCTGAAGCCATTAAAGATAAAACTAGTTCGGGTAAAGTAGTCCCTATCGAGATAACTACCAAACCTATCCAAAAAAGACTCACTCCCAAAAAGCTTGAGGTACTTACCGCCAAGTTAATGAGCATCCAGCTACTCGCCCCCAAAACGCCCAAAGCCATCAGTAGCTTAACCAGTGTCAGTTCTCTATCCCACTTAGTCTTGGCTCGATGGACTACCATCTTCCTCCCTAATAGCTTTAAGTGCTTGAGTGGAGCACTCCCCTTACTCATCAGTTTGTATACATATCCAAAATACAAGAGTACCAAGATCAGTCCATCTACTCTCCCCAGCCTCCCGTCGGATATCAGAAGAAATGGTGCCATGGCCATGGCCACCGTTAACCACAACTCTTTCTTTAGATATTCTCCGACTACCGGGATCGTTCCAAAAACCAGCACCGCTCCTCCAATAATCCAACTCAAGTTAGCTAAATTAGCTCCCATTACATTGCCCAGGGCAATTTCCGGTTGAGATCTAACCGCTGCCGCCAGGCCTACAAATAGTTCCGGCAAAGAGGTGGAAAAACCTACCAACATCGTCGCTAGTATCAGTCTGTTTACTCTCACTTCATGAGCTAGTTTTTCAAAAATCTCCACCGCCGCTCCAGAAGCAATCACCATGACCAAAATCAATCCCAAACCAAACAAGAGATTCATTACCATACTTTCATTTAATCATACTTCACTTACTCTTCCTACTTTACTCGTTTTTCTCGGATTGCTTTCATTACTTCAATAACGATCGGCACGACAGAGATCAATACAATCGCCAAAATTACATAGTGGAAATTCTCTTTCATAAAAGGAATATTTCCAAACCAAAATCCGGTAAATAAGAACAAACTTACCCAAGCAATTCCGCCAATAATGTTATAAGAAATAAAATTTCCATAATGCATCTTACTCACTCCGGCGACAAAGGGGGCAAAGGTTCTGACAATCGGCACAAATCTAGCCAAGACAATTGCCTTACCTCCGTGTTTTTCATAGAATTTTTCCGCTTGGTCCAGATGAGCCTTCTTAAATAATTTGCTTCTTCCGTCAAAAACTTCTCTACCCAAAAAACTCCCAAGCCAATAATTTACCGTATCTCCTCCAATAGCCGCTAGGAGCATCAATCCATAAAGAATTAGAATGTTAAAGTCTCCCATGGCCGCCAAAGCTCCGGCCGCAAACAACAGTGAGTCCCCAGGCAAGAACGGTGTCACCACCAGTCCGGTCTCCATAAAAATTACCAAAAATAAAATCCCATAAGTCAGCAATCCATACTGGGTGGTTATCACCGCCAAGTTCTTATCAATATGCAAGAAAAAATTTATCAATACTTGTAAAATCTCCATCCTACCATCATACCTCAGATACGAAACAGTTTGGCTATTTCCTTCATCTCTTTCCAAGAGGTGGCTTCCTTGGGACCTTTGTCATCACGAAATTTAATTAGTCTTGGAAATCTCAGAGCCACTCCTCCGGCGTGATTTGGGCTCTTGGTAATTTCATCCGCCGCCACCTCCACCACCACAGACGGCTCCACCCAAACATCCGGTACTAAGGCTCCTGTCACTAAATAATTCTTTGGTTTTATCTTTGTTTCGTGTTCGTCCAAATTTTTCTTTAAAGTTCTAAATTCTTCATCTGTCAGTCCGGTTCCTACCTTTGCCAAAGACACCCAGGACTCACCTCTCCGTAGCCCTACCAAAAAAGCTCCTATTCCAAAGCCAGTTCTCTTACCTCGCCCCAAGTAATACCCCAGTACTACCAAATCCAGGGTATCCGCCAATTTCCCCGAGCTTCCTTCGGCCTCTTTGATCTTTACCCAGTTCCATCCCTGTCTACCCGGTAGGTACTGGCCCTCCCACTTTTTGATCACTGCTCCTTCAAAACCCTCACTCAAAAATTGATTGTGAAGCTTCTGTATCTCCGCTTCGTCATTAGTTCTTACCGACTCACTGAGAGTCATAGTGTCATTCTTTTTTATGACCCCAGACAGTATCTTACGTCTTTCGCAGTATGGCTTTTTGATCAAACTTTCGCCGTTTACACTTAAAATATCAAAAACAAAAAACTTGAGCGGGACCTCTTCTACCGCCTTGGCTATCTCGTGTTTTCTTTTCCTGGTTATCGTTATCTGAAACGGCAGCACTTTTCCAGTATCTTTATCATACCCACAGGCTTCGCAGTCCAAAATCACTTCTCTTGCATCTATCCATCTCCCCATGGAAAATAGCTCAGGAAACATATGACTCGACTCTTCTAAATTCCTGGTATAGGTCTTTACCAAAGAGTCTTGATTCCTTGACCTGCCTGCCGGCAGGCAGGGTTCTTTGATTCCTTGAGTTCTTTTATAGTGTATCTGCACCCTTGTCCCATCGTACTTTTTTTCCACTCCAACCTCTCCCATCTTGTCGATGATTTCTTTGTAGTTATTTAGCCTCTGACACAGAGCCGACACCACCGGTATCCCGACCTCCACTTTGATATTTTTTAGTCCCGGCATCCCTTTTTCTTTTACCACCCTAGTAAGGTAGCCAGGATCGGGATAAATCTGAAAAGTACTGTCTAGCTTTTTTCGCCAGGTCTTATCACCACTACTCATTTGTGAGAGAGCATCAAAAATGGTTTTTTCCGAAAAACCCAGTCTCAGTTTTCCCAGTACCATTCTGGTAATAAATTTTCTCTCTGCCGCCGAAGTCGTCAGTAGTAACTCGGTCAATCTGGCTACTTTTCTTTCTTGACTACCGCCACCACCTTCGTCTGCTATTATTTTCAGCTTTTCAAAAACTTCAGTGATCGAGTATCCAATCGGAGTATTTTTGACAAACACTAGTGTCTCTACCAAAAGACCCACGTCTCCTTTGGCCTTATACCTTCTCTCCACTTCCGCTTCCGACAGTCCGGTACCCTCGACCACACTTCTAAGGACCATCTTAACGGCCATATTAAACTCTGTATTTTGAAACTCGGGACCCAAGTTTCCCAATACCAGATAGACTCCTTTCTCTGTCTCAGCCGGCTCCATTTTCTCAATTAGTTCCGCCAGAACGGATGTTATTTTCAGACGCGAAGAAATCTTTTCGAGTCTCTCTAGGTAATCGGCAAAATCCTTAAACAACATACTTGTAGTATAGCAACGGATTACCAAAAAATTACCTATAACTCTTTACTTTCCCCATCACGTAAAGCGCCCCCTTGGTCTTCCCTTTCTTTTTAACCAGCTTCTTCTCTATCAGATTCTTTAGGTCTCGCAAGATAGTGTCATCGGATACCATCGGTAGAACCGATCTAATTTCTTTAATACTTAGTTCATTTCTCACCGTTATCTCTTCCATTATGGCGATCTGTCTCTCTGTCAAGGAAATGACTCTCCCTTTCTCGGACTTAAGCACAGGCATACCACCCACCAAATTTAGCACCTTTGATCTTGTTTTCTCGGCCGACTCGTCTAGCCACCTTACATAGCGCTCGAGCCAAACAGTCAGGTCTCCTTTGTTTCGTGAGACGGATGCTACAGTTGTGCCATAAACATCTTCATTCTTTAAGATCTCTTCTTCTGGTGACCAAAGTTTTTTAAAGTGGTATCCCTCGCTGGCCAAGGTCATGAGGCAAAAAGAAAAGGCTGTCTCCAAGTTGTGACTGGCAAAAGGAGTTATTCTCAGAAGCTCAAAAAGCATCGTCCCCGCTTTCAATACTGGGTGGATCTCATTTTGGTCCGCCCTCTTAAACCAGCCAAACAGATCTTCCATCTGAAAGGACACTTCTACAGCCAAAGGTGCCACTACTTGGTCGTTATCTGAGATATCGGTCTGTCTGTATACCCCTTTCACCGGCATTGCCACCAATCTCTCTCCCATTAAGGAGTTTAGTTTGATCAAGTCGCTCTCACCGTACTCGGTTTGTTTAAATTTATTTGTCAAATAAGCAATCTGCTCCACTAGCTTGTTTGCGTTTAAAAAGTTCAAGACTTGTTGAATATCCTTTTCTTTACCCACTACACCCACTCTTAGAGCTACCTCCGAAGCTTTATCGTCTCGGCCAGGATCATCTCGAACAATTTTTGCCATATCGTCCACCCCCAAGCTATTACCCAAAAAATGAAAAAGACTATCAACTCTTTTTATCAAGCTTTCCAGTCGTAGTCGTGACTCCCATTCATCTTGCAAAGTAGCTATTTCGACCAGGCTCTTGTCTACTTCTACCCTTATAAGGCTCGAAAGGATCTTGTTGGTAATCTGAAACTCCGGAGAAAACATGGCTCAATTATCGCATTATCTGCGGAATATCACAACTCTCCCACTAACTCCCCATATATCTCCGGTACTAAGTTGACCACATCATCTGCGTTGTACATAAATCCCTGTCGGAAAGCTAGCCTCTCCGCCGCTTTCTTTACCAGATACGAAGCTGCTGCTACCGAAAACATCGCCTCATCTTTGGCCAAAAATCCGACCAGGACTCCCGCAATCGAGTCCCCCACACCACCTTTCATTAAGCCGTTGTTGCCTCCCAAAATTTTTATTACCCTTCTACCGTCACTCACCACCGACTCTTCATCTTTACTCAAGATCACCAACTCATACTTTTTAGCTAAAGTCATCAATTGTTCACTTCTTTCGTCAATATTTTCCTTTAATTTTTGACCAAACATCATCTCAAACTCTTTTCCGTTTGGAGTTACCACCGCTCCTTTGGGCATTTTGTTTACATCCACGACTTGGAGAGCTCCTCCATCTATCACCCATTTTCTGTCTGGGTACTTCTCAAAAAAACCCATACTCACCCTCTTTGTGGCTTCGCCTTCCGCATCACAGACAAAGTTCTGTTCCTTGATATGACTTCTCATCATCCCCGGACCTATCAAGACAGCGTCCGACTTGGCAATGTAATTACCTACTTCCTCATAAGGCACCCAGACAAAGCTTGATAGACCAGCCTTTATTCTATTGGCTACCTCTCGGTCTTCGTCCGGTGTTGAAAAATACACCATACCCACAATCCTGGATGCTCCTCGAAGTGAAAGCAGAGGCGCTCCGTGAAACAACTTACTACCACCAACAATACTTACTTGACCCGAAACATGTTTACCGGTAATTCCCTTTAGAGTCTTACTGTCTTTAAACCAACTCTTGTCAAATGTTTCTATTTTCATCTACAAATTGTATTTTACTTTAATATAATAGATTTATGAAAAACAAAAAGAAACCGGTCAAACTCCTCACTCAGGCCGTCACTACTCAGATTATCACCCTCATCTCCACCTCTTTTGGCCTGGTCGCCGCCTTGGCCTGGAACGAAGCTATCAAGGAGTATGTCAACGTCTTTATCAAGCCCTACTTTGCCAAAGGTTCTGGTGTCGTCTCCCTTTTTGTCTACGCTACCATCATTACCATCGTCGCCGTTCTGGTTACTATACAGCTGGCTCACCTTCTGGAAAGGTTAAGCTCTAAACCAGCTTAATTATTTTTGCCCCCTTAAACATTTTGCCGTCCCCTTCATCGGCCGTGGTCACTACCACTTGCCTACCAGACATCACTCTCAAAACCTCCCCTTTATGCGTTTCATCTAGTTCAGAAAAAATATCATCCAAAAGCAGAAGAACTTTTTTGCCACCCTTCTCTTCCATAAAGTATATTTCACCCATCTTCAAAGCCAGTACTGCCATTCTCTGTTCACCTCTAGAACCATACGTAGACAAGTCTCGTCCTTTGTCTTTTACTAGTAAGTCATCCTTGTGAGGGCCTACCAGAGTGTAGCCCACCGCCACTTCTGCCTCTTTGTACTGCTCAAGTCTCGACTGACTAACAGTACTCATATCATAAACAACCTCCAGGCGGTTAAAAAGATCACTTTTTTTAAACAAATCATTTATGTACTGAATCAGTTCTCTCCTTTTTTCAGAAACTATCTGTCCATGCTTAATTAGGAGTCCATCCCAAAAGGCCAGAGCGTATCTGTTGGCCGTTCCCTCACGGATCGTATCCAAGATTCGGTTTCTCCTTCTGAGGGCTTGGTCATAGGTAGTCAAACTATTCTCATAAACTTTATCCACCTGTATCAGCAAGCTGTCCAAAAACCGTCTTCGGGGGCTAGGGGACCCACTCACTAGCTCTACATCTTCTGGCCGAAAAATGACTAGCGGCAACAGCCCCAAAATATCACGTCTTCGTTTGGCTACTCCATCCACCAAGTACTTTCTCTTGTTAACCACCTTACCCATCACCGTTCCCCCATTTACCATTACTTCAAGCGTCATTGTCTCATCCTTTGCCAACCTTATCTCTCCGGCTACTTTGCCCAGTTCCAGTCCAAAACCAACCATCTCCTCCGTCCTCTTGGCCCGGAAACTATCTCCCACTCCCAAAAGATAAATCGCCTCCAAAAAATTTGTTTTACCTTTCGCGTTCTCACCAATCACCACGTTTACTCCCTCGGCCAGATCATACTCCGACTCTACATAATTTCTAAAGCCACTTAGTCTCAGGTTTGTTAGCATCTATACCTTGTATTTTACACTCACCCTACTTCTGACAGCTTGGGCAAAAGAAGGTACCCCTTCCACCAAGTTTGATTTTTTTTATAATTTCACCACACTTCGGACACTTACTCCCATCCTTTTTATAAACCAAAAAATGATCTTGATAAGTTCCACCCAGTCCCGAAACTTGAACATAGTTACTGGCACTGGCGCCTCCATATTTAATTCCCAAATTAATCACTTTTATAATCGCTACCTGTAGCTTCTTCACCACAGTCTTACCGAGACTATCTGCCTTTCTCTCCGGTCTTATACCGGCTAGGAATAAAGCATCATTTACGTAAATATTCCCCAGACCCCCAATTTTGTCCTGATCCAACAAAACCAATTTAATCGGCTTCCTGGTCTTCTTTAATAAATTAAAGAGATATTCTGCAGTAAAATCTTTGTCTATTACGTCCGGTGCCAGCTTTCTTATTTCTTTTTCATATTTTTCCGGAGATACAATCTTCATCCATCCAAATACCCGCATATCGTTAAAATATAATTTAGACCCATCTCCGAAAGTCCAAACAATTCTCGTGTGTTTACTGGGAAGGTCATTCACCCAATCGGCCGTCGGGTGGCCCCCCACAATTCGATTTTTAATATCGATTTTCCCATCTTGAGTTTTTGAGTTTTTGAGTTTTTGAGATTTTTCGTCATTTTTGACGAATATCAATTGCCCGGTCATTTTCAAATGGACTATGACCATGTCCTCGTTATCATCAAACAAAATTTCGATTACTTTAGATTTTCTTTGTATATCCCCAATCTTTCTACCGGTCAGTGATTTGGGGTCACCGGAAAAACTTTTTGTCCGCAGTACCTCTACTTCGGAAACAGTCTTTCCTACCAAAACCTCCTTTAACTGTCGCTTAATGGTCTCGACCTCAGGTAGCTCCGGCATCTTACAAAACCTCTCTGGGGGTAAACAGTACCCATCCGGCTGAAATAAAACAAAGGCCCGATATAATTACAAATAAGGAATTAAATCCTAGCGTGCTGGCAATAAATCCCCCCACAATCGTCCCCAAGGCCATCACTAAATTTGAGACTATCGACCAGTCGGAAAACTCCAGCACCTCTTCTCTTTTATCTGCATGTTTGGCAAACAACACCTTCAAGGCTTGATTATTTCTCATCTCTCTCTATCTTATCAATCATTTTCCCCATCTTATCTTCAAAATTTTCTCTAGAAAACTTT
>JAGVOE010000054.1 GCA_020052895.1 Candidatus Woesebacteria bacterium | reverse complement strand
GGAGCCTATCGAAAGGTTACCTAGTCTAAAGATAGCCAAGACAATTATTATCTTCACAGCAGAATCCACGATCTGGCTGGCAGAGTAAGACCAAAACTTCCGGTCGGCGGTAAAGACTCCCTGGGTGTAGATGATTAAGAGGTAATTAAAGGCCAGCAGTCCGGCCAAAAAGATGTCGGTGCCTAGGGAGCCTGGAACGATTTGTCGGAAAAAGAGTGAAAGAATTCCAAAAAGCAGAAGGATAAAAACGCCGATGGCAAACTCCATCCAGAAGCTAGTGGAGAGATATTCATATCTCTCAGAGATTTTTTTGGGGAGGAAATTGATGAGGGCCGAAGAAATTCCTAGGTCACCTAGACTATAAACAATAGCCGCAAGGGCGGTGAGGGCTGAATAGACACCAAAGTTTACCGGACCCAGACTGCGGGCAAGAAGGATGGTAAAGAAAAAGCCAATGACGGCGGAGACGCCAAGTCCCAGGGCCACGACGAAAGAGTCTTTGATCGTTTGCGATTTAATTAACCCAAGAATTTTCTTCACTTATTTATCTTACCCTTTATTGACTTTCAGTCTCGCCTCAAAAAGATCCAGACAAATGTCGACCATGTCTTTTTTCTGGACAAAACCCAAAGCTTTCAAACGCGAGTTATCTCCCCACGATGCGTGAATTTTTGGAGGAGTATTAAAATTTGGGTCGACTTGATGCGAAATGCCTCTGACACCGGATAAGTCCATCAAGGTATAGATAAAATCCTGGAGCCGAACTCCATAACCGGAAGCGATGTTGATTAAGTCGCCCGATCTTCCCCCCAAGGCTAACATAATTCCCTGTGCGGTGTCGTCGACATGAGAAAAATCTCGATCATGACCGACATACCTGGACTCGACTATTCTTGGCTCTTTTAAACCCAGTTTAATTTTGGCCACCTGATCCGCCATGGAGGGCAGAAAGTAGTCTGTACTTTGTTCCGGCCCGGTGGAATTAAAAATCATGGCAATCTTGGCATCCAAACCTTTAGCCACCAGTTCCTTAACAAACTCCACCATCTTTATCTTCGACATGACATAGGGATCCCCTTCTTTCACAAAGGGTGTATTTTCGCTAACTGCTCCCTCGTGACGGATATCGTATTGTAGAGTCGAACCCATAAAAACCACAGACGGGCGCCGTCCTTCCGGGAGGGTGAGGATCGCTTTCCCGATATTTTTAGGTCCCTCGGCGTTGACCAAAAAAGCCATTTCGGGATTTTTCTTGGCGGCGGCGGGGGGCGTTATCCCGGCGGCAACGATAACTTTCTTAAAATGATGGTCCCAAAAATATTTTTTGACACCTTCAAAATCTGTAATATCCAGAATCTCGGCCGTACCAGAAGGATCCTCTTTTTCACTCTTTGCCGTGACGGAGACACTAATATCTTTAGACCTGGCCAACTCGGTTACCTTATTGCCAATAAGACCTGTACCGGCTACCCAAAGTTCAGACTGACTTTCAATTTGCATATATAACTATTTTACCTGATGATTTTTTAACCACTCGATGTCTGAGTCGACCATGATTTCCATCAATTCTTTCATAAAAACCTTGGGTTCCCAACCAAGATCCCGTTTGGCGGCGGAGTAATCCCCTCTCATGTCAGTTATCTCCGTCGGGCGGAGAAGCTTGGCATTACTGATCACGTGTTCTTCCCAGTTTAGCCCGACGTGATCAAAAGCGGCCTTACAGGCGTCCTTGATTGAGAAGTTGGTATCGGTCCCGATGACATAGTCTTTAGGTTCACTTTGCTGGAGCATGAGCCACATGGCCTCGACGTAGTCTTTAGAGTAGCCCCAGTCGCGCCTGGCGTTTAGATCTCCCAGATGGAGTTTTCCTTGAGCATCCACGAGTGGCTCGCCCATTTCGTTCACCGGTGGATTTTTAATTCCGAGTTTGAGACAGGCGACCCCCATGCTGATTTTGCGGGTGACGAAGTGGAGGGAACGACGAGGAGATTCGTGATTAAAGAGGATACCGGCACAAACAAACATACCGTAGGACTTGCGGTAGCAATCGACCATCATGTGAGCATAGGCCTTGGCTATTCCGTAAGGATTATTGGCGAAGATAGGTGTTGATTCGTTAGCGCGATCCACTCCGGTGACACCACCGAGAATTTCACGCGAAGTGGCTTGATACACACGGGCATTGGGGCAGAAGTGACGAACGGCTTCAAAAACGCGGACTGGTCCGAGAGCGGTGACTTCGCCGGTGTAGAAAGGATGAGTCCAAGCATCGCCGGGGACGGACTGGGAGGCGATGTTGTAGACCTCATCCGGCTGATGAGTAATCATGACTTTGTTGAGAGACTCAGGATCGATCAGGTCAGCCGCCTCCAGAATAATTTTACCCTTGAGATGTTCGATGTTTTCGTGCACCATAGATGTAGTCCTGCGGAGCGTGCCTACGACTTTGTAGCCTTTAGACAGGAGAAGTTCGGCGAGGTAAGAGCCATCTTGAGAAGTGACTCCGATAATGACAGCAGTTTTTTGTTTGGCCATAGTGAATAGATTTTACACCAAGAAAACCAGTTTACTGCTATTGACAAAACCTACGGTAAAGCGTAGTATTTAGAAATGAAATACTTCGACATCAGACAAAAGCTGAGCGCACTAAAAATCTTTTCGATCGAAGACTTGTACACCGCAGATCCTGCTTTTAGGCTCGAAACTCTCTACGAATGGGAGAAAAAGGCGTGGGTAACCAAACTCCGAAGTAAGAAGTATATTTTTGCCGACTTCAAACCCTCAAATTATGACCTTTACTTGATTGCTAATAGGCTCTATGACCCCTCATACATTTCCTTGGAGTTAGCTCTGAATCACTACGGAGTGATTCCTGAGGCGGTGCTGAGAATTACTTCTGTGACCACAAATAAGACTTTGGGTGTCGAAACACCAATCGGAATATTTGACTACAAATCCTTGGACACTAGATTATTTTTCGGATACCAAATAATAACTACTGAGCAGGCAACTTACAAGATCGCCTCATTGGAAAAGGCAGTTGTTGACTACTTTTATCTTAATCCCCAAGTGATCGAAGCAGTCGATATTCAGGGGTTGAGATTTAATGAAGAACTATTAAAAGAAAAAATTAATCAGCCGGAACTTGAAAGAATTCTGTCCATTTTTGATAGCGAAACATTGAACAGAAGGGTGGGAGTGTTAATAAATTATTTAAAGCTATGATTTCGATAGAGGAAATAAAGAAGTTCTACCCGTCTGATATTCATAAGTACGATCGAGGATTGCTAAGGGAATACTTGCAATATCTGATATTAAGCATCATTTTTTCTCATAAAATCGGGAGAAAGTTGACGTTTCTCGGTGGAACGTGTTTGCGGATTGTATATGGTTCAAAAAGATTTTCTGAGGACTTGGATTTTGATAACAAAAATCTAACTAGTGAAGAATTTACGCTTTTATCACAATATATTGCCAAAGAACTCCAAAAACTTGGCCTGAAAGTAGAAATTAGTATGGTGAACAAGGAGGCCTTCCATTGCAAAATTAAATTCCCCAATCTTTTGCAAGAAAATAAGATGTCCGGATATGGTGAGGAAAAAATTTTGATTCGGGTAGACACGTTTGATCAGCAGGTAAACTACACCACCGAGAGCTTTGTGTTGAACAAGTTTGATATTACCAAGCTAATAACGATTACACCAAAATCGATCATACTAGCCCAAAAACTTTGGACAATTATAAATAGGGCGAGAGCCAAAGGTCGAGATTTTTATGACATAATTTTTCTCCTTCAAAATACCAAACCAAGCAAAGAATTTTTGGTCGCTAAGTTTGAGACCAACGATCCCCATATTATCAAAGAAAAAATTATGGATCACCTGAACACACTCGATTTTGAAAAACTGGCAAATGACGTTAAGCCGTTTATTCTGATCGATAGTGATGTTGACAAGATACGCTACTTTAAGAAATTGTTTGAGCAAACTAGCTTGGAATAGGCATTTATTTACATGCCTGCCAGAGGCCAGCTTTTGCCTCTCTAGCTTGTCTTTCACTAGCGAGAAATTGATCTTTAAACTTGACGTCAGGTGGGAAGGTGGCGATTCTGGCGTATCCCTCTTTCACCAGAGTGTCATTGATCATTTTGTCTTCCAGATACACATAGCGCAGGAGCCTGCCATACCTGTCCGTTTCCGAAACGTCTTTTTCCAGGACGACTTCTTGGTTGGTTAATAATTTTTCCATTTTCTGTTTGGCTTCCTGAGCGAAGCAGTCGATAGTTTTGTTTTTGTTCTTCATCTCCGGAGTATCCACACCAATGAGACGAACCTTGATACCGCCTTGAATCTCAAAGGTATCACCATCGATTACCCGAATCACCTTCTCGGTAGATTTGGCGACGGTGTCGGTGATTTGTGCGAAGTTGCTAGTGGCTGGTGCGAGAGAAGGGCTGGAACGAGTAAGGTAAAATCCTAGAAAATAGAGATAGGTCCCAATGAAAAATGCAAAGAGAAAGACTTTGATGAAACTTGCAGGTTTTTTGCTCACGATTAATTATTACACAATCTGCTTCACTTTCTTTTGGTTAGATAAATGATTTTTTCTGGAGCTTATTTTGGCACCACTGGCCTTCTCTATTTGCTTTCGCGTGTTACCGGCTATTTTGCCACCTTCTTTTGCATCACTCCTTACCGGACTAAAACCTTGGGAATCTCTTTCCTGGTGAAGTTTGGTGGTGGTGGCCTCTGCCAGCATGGTCAAAATTAACTCCAGATCATTCATGTGGTCACGGAGATTTTCCTTTTCCAGACCTTTGAAGTTTTTGTACTCCCCAACTTTCATCTCAAAAGCCCCTTGCATAATTTCATTGGTAAGAATGGCAAACTCATGACTATTTTTAATGCCCCTGTCTTTCCACTCTGTCGTCAACTCTTGGCGGACCGCAATACCTCTGGATCTTTTTTCGATCCATTCTTTCGTATATCCTTTCTTGGCGTATAAATCCCTCATTCTTTCCATTGCCAGTTCCGGATTGTTTATTTCATCTATCCTGTCTTTGCCGATCCTTGCCAGCCATTGTTTGAATGGTTCAGCCTTAGGTGATGGAATTGATTGAATAATTCTTAAAATCCCTGCGGTATTAGCGCAATTTATTTTTTGTTCTCCTCCCGTAGTTTTTATTCCAAGGGGGGTGGCAATTTGCCCCCACCCTTTGTTTATTTCTGCGTCTCTTCTTCGGATATCTTTTAAATATCCTGGAGGATCGATAGATTCAGACAGAATAGCGACGACATCCACTATGGCGAACCACCATTCTTTTTTGTGCCAGACTCTTCTAACCCGTTTCTTCTCGAACAAGGCCACCTCTTTGTCTTTTTCCATAACTCATTTAAATGGTAACTAACTCTATTTAATACCAAACATTACCCGAATGCAAGATCCCTTCGTTTATGCTCATCCTGTATTGGAAAAGATCCCCAGGTTAATTATGCCACAGACCTTATTTTTTTCTTTTAGATTTTGGAAGAAGTTTTTTAACTATCAGATCAAAGTCAGAAATATATTTTTTATCCTGTCTAATTCAGATCCGTTAGGTTTTTACAACTGGAACAGTATGTGCATATTTTGCACATACTCCAGAATCCTGTGGCTCACTGGCTATCCCTGACAGAGAACTGTTTGAACTTGTGCATTTTTTGCACAGGTTGATTCTTCATCTAGCTCACCCTCTTCATAAATGTTTTGCAAATGCTTGGTAACAACGCTCCTATCGACCCCAAAAAGCTCGGCGATTTTTTTCTGTGTGAGCCAAACATTTTCTTCCGCAAACATTACCTCGATATTTATTGAGCCGTCCACAGACTGATAAAAAGAGATTTGGTTGTCAGGTATTTTAGTCATATCTACATCTAGCATATACCTAATATTACCCGAATGTCAAACTCACATTAGCCTTCAAGGTCAGGCCTTGAAGGGCAAGAAAAATATTTTGAGAAAATTTGCAGGTTTGGCTCTCACAAGCTAATTATGCCACATCCATTTGATCGGGATTAAATTTATTTTTCCACCTACAACCCCTCAAAATCGTACCTCTTGCTAAAGGCTTCAATTTCCTTCAAGTGTTTTTTACGGTAAACAAATCTAAAATATTTGGCGTTAATCAAGAAGTAATAAAAGGCATAGATGACAGAAGCAATATAGCCGTGTATACCTTCCTTATATAACTGCCAAACAAAGTATTTGTAAATAAATTCCTTGACCGGGGAGAATACTAGTCTCAAGAAGAGAATAAGTTCCGATAGATCAGGGTTCTTTCCAAAAAGAATTAGGGCTTCACGGGTGGAGTAGAGATTTATTTTTCTGACAAAATCCTCAATTGTCGGATGGGAAAGATGTATCAGGTGTCCTTTGAGGGTGACTATACCTCTTAACTTATTCAGATACCAAGAGCGGACTTTGGGAATTTTCAAAAGATATTTACCATACCACCGGCCGGAAGATAGACTGGTTGTCTGAATTCCAAAACCCTCTGCTGTCGAACCGGTTTGGTATTCAAAAGCACCTTTCCGAAATAAACGAATGAAAGGTTTCTTCTTCTGATCACTTTTATCAAAAAATTTACCAAATTCGTAGTTGAGGAAACTTGTTTGATATATTTCGGCTTTTTTACCATTCTTACCTTGAACCACGGATCTGATTTCTTGTTGAAGAATGTGATCCATTCTTTCGTCTGCGTCCAAGATCAAAACCCAACCGTGATTAGCCTCTGAGGCTCCCCAGTTTTTATTGTTAAAGACGATACCCCTCGACTCACCCTTGTCAAACAAGATCTTGCAACCGAATTTTTTAGCCACGGCGGCACTTTGATCGGTGGTGCGGAAGTCGACTACCACAATAACCTCGTCCGCAAAGTCACGGATATGCCCCAGAAAGGCAGGCAGGAGCTTTTCTTCATTGAGGACGGCGGTGACGATAGTGAGGGAGAGTTTGTTGGATTGGGGCATATCGTTTACTGACCAAATAAATATTGGAAGGGAACCGTATTGGACGATGCGCGATCAAGAGGAACGATCTTAACCTGACCCGAACGAGTAAGATCCGGGCTGGTTCTAAAGATGATTTTTTCGTCGGACCAATAAATCATATATTCTCCCTGCTCGACATCCCCAATATATAGTTTACCCACAAATGGAATATTACGGAAGTTCTTACCGTAGATAACCACATCAGTCCAAGCTTCACTCGTCACCTCGGGAGAAACGGTAAGAATCTTGGGGCGCGTTTCGAATTCGATGGACTTGGAGACGATTTTGCCAGAAAGAAGATTGAAGGCCAAAATGGTCAACATAAATGCATAAATGGTTTTATGGGTAAGCTTTTTGAATACCCAAAAAGAGAAAAATAGAAGAATTAGTTCGGGGATTAGCAAAGTAAGAAAATACCTCTGTGAGTATGTGTCTGGGTAGAAAACCATAAACTTGGGGAGAACCCGGTAGATAGTCAAAATATGTGACAGAATGAACAGGTAAAAAACGAAAGTTGTTAACAAAGCTATCAAGATAGACACGATACAAAACATAAATATTTCTTTGACTAAGCGAGGAATGGTTCCTAACCAAAAGATAAGATCTTTTTCTTGTTCAGGATTATGGCGAATAATGGTCTCTAAGGAAAACTTATTCAAGGTACTTAAATAAAAATCATGGAGATTTTGAGCGTAGATAGGCAGATCTCTAACCCAGTAGTCTCGGGAGACTTTGAACTGAGGAAAATGGCGAAAAAAAATGTCTAGATTGAATAGGCCAACTGTCTGGTGTTTGGTCTCATAAATCTGTTGAACCACGGTGATGCAGAGAAAGAGATAAGCCCAAACCGCCGTCTTTTCCGCAAGAGCTTGCTGGCCGAAAGTAAACATTATCGGAGTCATGACGAGAAATGACAAGGCAAAAACGGCGGCGATTCTGGACTCGAAGCGAAATCTCCTAATGATTAGTCCCCAGAAAAGAAGTAACGAAATATAGAGAAAATCGTAGCTTTTGGTCAGCCAAAAGACATCGTAAAAGGAGAATGATAGCGCAAAAAGAGTCAAATATTGATAACTTAGGCCTTCTGTAAGTAAAAAAACTAAGTATAGAAGAAGGGGAAGGAAGAAAAAGAAAATATTGAGACGAATCTCCGTGTCACCGAAGATGTTGGAGATTTTGTTGGTGAGGAAATAAGTAAGCAGCCTTCGATCGGACAGTAGATCCGCTTTAGGATAAAAAGACTTGGCGATGAATACGGATAGGGTCTGATAATCTACCAATATTCCACTGCCCGTAGCTCCTCGGAGAGATTCAATCTGGAACTCGTAGTTCCTGTCGTTCGAGTTAGCTATCACCGGGAAACCAAAGGGAAAGTGTTTGTGAGGAAGAAACTGATCGGTCTCGTACTTGGCTTCGTAGTACCACCTTTCTTGACCTATCTCTCTGAGACGGAATAACAAAGTGTCCTTACTATCCCGGTCTTGATTGTAGAAGCGCAAGGAAACTATGCCTAGATTGGTAAACTTTGAACGGAATGTCCCCCAGACTTTGTTTCCTTTTACCAGTTCACCCGAGACGCTTGCGACCATCTGATCCAATGTGCGGACATCTAAATTGGTAGCACCGAACTCACCGGCTTTGAGATAGTTTAGCAAGCTATATCCACCAATAATAAAAAGAATCAGAGGAAGAATATATCTGGAGAAAAGACGAATAATCTTTTGTTTCACAAGGCCATTATATAGAAGTAAGCTTTAGGAAAGGAAATGAAAAATATTATTAAGCGTTCTTGCAAGATTCCCGCGGTGTTTCTTCAAATAAACACCAAGTCCGTGCTGGTAATTTTTGTTTTTTTGTCTGGTATCTTGGTCGGAGCTGGCACCGCCAAAATGGATTATCTTTACATCAGGATCGTAAAGGACGGGTATTCCCTTTTGGTGTAGTCGATACGAGAAGTCAATATCTTCGAAGTACATAAAGAAATTCTTGTCGTCTAGCAAGCCAGTCTGCTTGAACACCGAATTATGAATCATCATGGCGGCACCAGTGAGGAGATCTACCTGAACCGGTTTATTTACGGAAGAACACGGTAAGAACCTTGGACGGGCAAATAAGAAGTTGACGGGTTTTTGTAAAAATGAATCGAAGAAGCCAACGTTGTTCTGAATTTTTCCATCAGGCTGTACCAGCTTCGGAGCCGAGACCAGGTGTTTACTCTTTATTGTTTCGGATAACAACTTCAAAACCTCTTCTGTAGAGATTAGGGTATCGCTATTTAACAAAAATAGCCACTCCCCCTTTGCTCTGGCCAGTCCGAAGTTGTTTCCTCCAGAGAAACCAAGATTCTTCCCAACAAAAAAATACTTTACATCGTTTCGTTTAGGAAGCTTTGCCCTCAAGGTGTCTGACGGACTATTGTCAACAAGAATGACTTCTAAACCAGCATGTGGAGTAAGTTTTGTTAGCAAATCAGTTACCAACTTATCTGTCTGATAGTTGATGGTGATGACACTTAGACTAATATTTTTTTCTTTTCTGTCTGCCATGACGTACTTAATTATGCCACGATATTTATATCCCCCAAGAGTAGACACTGATTCCCCAATGGTCGTTTCCGTTGTATGGGAGATCTTGAACCATGAATTCAAATTTCAAATTCTTTCGAATATGTTCTTTCAAGTCTTCGGGGGTCTGGCTCTGCCAATCTTCAACAATAACAACACCTGAGAGAAATGATTTTTTTTCAACTTCAAACTCAGCAATAGTACCAATCATTTTCTCACCGAATACAGGGTCTGTCTTTCCGGCACCGTTTTTAATCAGAAATATGTACTCTTGGCCTGGTAAATACCAAGGGACCCTATCATTCCAGGCGTCCATGATAATCACCTCTTTTTTATCCTTAATTAAAGTTTGGATTTTGGCGAAAGCAAGCTTGTAATCAACTATCGGGTTCTCGCGTACATCTGCATTGATGGAATAATAGTATTGAGGCCAGAAAGAAAATTTTCCTGTAAAACTTAAGAAGATGAAGGTAAGAATGACTAGTGTCCAACGTAGATATTCCTTCTTAGAGACTTTGTCAATTATAGATACAACCCCTTCCGCAAATAGAATATACAGTAATGGAAAAGCGGGAAGGGAATATCGAACATAATTGGGATTAATCTTAAAAATTGCTATGGCAAAAATAAAAACAATTGAGCCTCCCAAAAGTAAAGCTAGCTCCCGGTTCCTTTTATATAAAGCGAAGAAGCCAACCGAAGCACACATGATGAGCCAGAGGTAATTGTGAGTTATGAAAACCCTATAGTGGAGTGTAGAAAGATAAAATGTTGAAATATGATATATTATTATTTCCAAGTTTCCCGGGAAGGAGTAGTATACGAGCAAACTAAAAAGAACCACAAAGAGGGGTAGTGTAATTAGAGATCTGTAATCTTTTTCTCTAATTGACTTATAAATCATTACTGAGACTATTATGGGCAAATTCAGAAGCGCTGTTCCGTGGAAAAGTGTTGCAAATGTTAACAAGACTAGTGACCATATAATATTGGGGTCGATTATTTTGTGAGATTCATTTAAGTACCTATACAAGAAATATAATACTGAAAAGGTTAATAATTGTATCCAGATGTATGGTCTCAGTTGAGCTGACCAAGCGAGCTGGATTTGTAAGAAGGAAGACAGTACCGCAACTACCAATCCTTGCTTTTCCCCAAGTTTACGTTTTGTAAAGTAATACAACAAAATCGTTAGCAGTACGCTGGCTATGGCCGAAGGCAGTCTCCCCGCAAATTCACTTATTCCTAAAAGCCAAAAGGAGATCGAGGTAATACCATATAAAGCAATTTGGTATAGCCCCGTAGTTGTTCCAAATGAAGATCTCGGATTTCCAGAAGTTAACCACTGTCTAGCAAAATATGAAACATGATTTTCATCGTTCCAGAATGATAGGTTCTTTGATAAAGATATTATTCTGAACAAAAAACCAATTATTATTAGAGTGATTGAAATGCCATTAAATATAGATTTCTTTTTTACTTTCATTGTTTGTTTAAAGGACACGGTGTCTATGCTTTAAGAAATCTACCCAAGAATAAAGTAAACACAGTATTAATGTGATTAACGAGATGGATAGTCCGATAAAATATACACGTTGTGGCCAGAATTCCAGTGTTAATTCAAAATCGTAACCGCCGTTATCGTTCTTTATGCAATCGTTTGTTTTAAAACAGACTTCACCTGGGTTAACAATCCATTCATTCGTGAACAAATTCGATATTTGATGATTTTTTTCGATCATTGACGATTTTGTAAACCAAGTTTCCCACAATTTACCATTTGGTAAGTTGTCGTTTTGTATCGAGTTATTAATCTTTTTTGATATGAAGTCATACTTATACCACTCATCATAATTCAATTTTTTATCTCCATCCTCCCATTTTTGGTGATTGACTACTTTATCAGACAGTAACCCTAACCCAGAGACCCATTTATTTTCAATATACATACTGAGCTCACCCAGATCAGCCTGGAAATCTGAATTTCCATCTAACATTTTGTAATAATTTGGGTTTAGATCATTACTCTTCCACTCTTTCGTACTTCCAGAATATAGCTTCCAGCCCAGATGAAAGTTTTCACTAAAGTTTAACATAAATTTATCTGCCGCTTGGTGTATTCTGATCCTATATTTAGT
>JAGVOE010000042.1 GCA_020052895.1 Candidatus Woesebacteria bacterium | reverse complement strand
CCGGTGTCGCCGATCCATGTCCTGGTTGTGCCTAAGGCTCATATATTAAAAGCTATGTGGATAGCCCCACTTCGCCCAAAGGGGCTACGCGGGGCAAAATTGGTCGTGTCAATGGACCAATTTTGGGGTAAAATGATGACAGCCGTTTTTGCTGTGGTACATCAGCTAGAACTTGATAAGTCAGGCTACAAGCTGGTGAACAACGGAGCTGGTTACAACCACTTTGAGCATGAACACATGCATATTCTGGGAGGAACCAAGACCGAGCCAGGCGGGACGACTTAAAAAGAACTCAAGAACTCGAGGAATCAAGAACTCAAGAACTCGAGGAATCAAGAACTCAAGATGATGAGAGTTTAAGGATAAAAAGACATTAATTAAATAAAAACAAGAAAGAGAGGTGCATTTTTAGTGGCTCTAGTAGTAAAAAGAAAACAAGGACAGAGTGTCCAACAAGTGATAAGTGAGTTTAAGAAGCTAACTTATGAAGATCAAGGTCTAGACAAAGTCAGAACGGTGGGGATGTCTGGCTTTCTGAAGCCTTCAACAGTTAAGAATATCAAGATGACTGAGCTACGCAAGGCGTCGGCGAGAATTCGTAGACGAAACAAGCGTAACGCAGGACTGACCAAGTAACCATGTTATATTCGCAGATCCAAGCCGACCGATTGGCCGCCCAGAAAGCAGGGGACAGCCGATTGGTTCGTATTTTGAAGCTAATTTTGTCTGAGCTTGCCTATGCCCAAGTAGATTTTAAGGCCGCCATGCCTACCGGCAGGCAGGGCGAACTGCCGGATGAAGAGGTGATACGGGTGCTTATGAAAGAAGCTAAGAAAAGAAAAGACTCGATTGAGATTTATACCAAAGTAGCTTCACCGGAGAGGGTTGAGGAAGAAAAATATGAATTGAGTGTCATCCAGGGTTATTTACCCCAGATGATGAGTGAAGAAGAAGTGGTGGCGGAAGTGACCAAAGTAGCGGCGGAGACGAGCTTGGTGGGAGGGCGTCTCATGGGGGCAGTGATGGGGAAACTCAAGGGTAAGGTGGAGGGTGGGGTGGTTCAGAAGGTAGTCATGTCCAAGTTTCCTTGATAATTAACCTATAGTTGAATAAGCGTGGGATTGTGGTAGAATTGGTTGTTCTTTAACCAAAAGTAGAGGAGATAAAAATGACCGTTCGTATTGTTTCATCCCCGAGGCGACTATTCCGACCATTCAAGTTTACATGTCCGGAATGCCATTGTGTTTTAATAGTCGATGAGATAGAGGATCTGAAATTTCATGAATATCCAGGACAGGGAGAGATGGAGGGGACAAAAATTGTATATGTCATTTGCCCCAACGGTGGACACGATGCTGTTGTACCACATCAGACCGATGGGTATAGGAACCTTCGTGAATTAGCAGAACTGAATTCAGATTAATTTTTTCTACGACTGGCGATCCTCTTTATGGGTCGCCTTTTTACTGCTACAGCAGCAGATGAAGTAAAATAAGGCCATGATTAAGTTACAGCTAGATATCAAGGCGGACAGCCGATACAGTTTTGACCGAAAAAGGATTAAGGCATCTTTGACCAAGACTTTGATGGAGCAGGGCAGAGATGGAGAGATAAATATTTCTTTGAGCGTGGTGGGGGAGAGAAAGATCCGTGAGCTGGAGAGAAAGTATTTTGATCGCGACGAGGTGACGGATGTTTTGTCCTTTCCTCTGGAGGAGGAGCTAGCCGAGACGACAGAGAGTGTTGGCTTGGGAGATATTGTTATTTGTTATCCGCAAGCCAAGCGACAGGCCATGCAGTGGAATAGAGTAGTGGACGAGGAAATAGAGTTTTTGGCCAATCACGGCTTGCTCCATTTGCTGGGGATTCATCACGACTAAGGATATTTTACATTTGCCGGTTTAGGCTGTATATTAGCCAGAGCACATTGAGAGGAGAAGCGATGACCAATTTGGCAATCATACTTAATATGGGAAATCACAATCGGTGTTTAGCAAACGTGGTCAAAGATTTGGACGGGAAGGTATTTAATGTTTTGACGAAATCGACGTCAGGCAGCCATCTTAAGTACTGTAACCGAAGACTAAAGACCAACAGTCTTTATTCTAAAGACGGACAGGTGAGATTATCACTGAGTCCTGGTGGCTGTATCGCGTGGGACTTGAATATTGAGACTGTTCAGCTGGAGTTTATGGCCAATGGAGACATCAAGCTACTCCGATTTTTTTTGAAAACAGGCAAGGGAAAATTTATGACGATCACCCAAAACCCCATTTAATTGGGGTTTTATTTTGGGCTAAGGTTCGGACTTTATTTGGGTGACTTATAGGAAGTTATAGAGGATAGGGTCGCAGGCACAGAGATTCAAAAATGTGGGGCTGAGTCGCACTATGTATGGGTAATGAGCAAGTTTTATCTAGTTGACACGTGGCGTGAAAAGCCATAAGTTGTAAAGGTGAGTTTCTATCAAACATATCGGCCAAAAAAAATAGCAGAACTGGACTTATTTTCAGTCCGTGAGGTCTTGCTTTCTTCTCTGGCCTCCGGAAAGATTTCTCACGCCTACCTCTTTGTTGGTCCGCGAGGTTCCGGCAAGACCAGCGCGGCTAGAATCCTGGCCCAGATCATAAACTGCCAGGAAAATCAGAATAAATCGGATGGTTTTTCTGAGCCTTGTGGCCAATGTGAGTCGTGCCAGGTAATTACGAAGGGTAGTAGTGTAGATGTAATTGAGATTGATGCGGCCAGCAATGGCTTGGTGGACGATATTCGGGAGCTACGGGAGCGAGTCCGGCTAGCTCCGGTCCAGCTGGCCAAGAAGGTGTACATCATCGATGAGGTACATATGGTGTCGTCGGCCGGATTTAACGCCTTACTTAAGACCTTGGAAGAGCCTCCAGAGCATGCCTTGTTTATTTTGTGTACTACCGAGTCACAAAAGGTACCGGAGACGATTGCCAGCCGGTGTGCCAGAGTAAACTTTACCAAGGCGACAATCGAAGAGGTGGTTGGCTCTTTGATGAAGGTGGTGGAGGGTGAAAAGATAGAGGCAGATAGAGAAACTCTACAAGAGATCGCCGAAGCCACAGATGGTAGTTTTCGCGAAGGCCACAAACTACTTGAGCAAATAGCCGCTTTTGGTAAGAAGATTGATAGAAGTATTTTGACTAGAATCCTGGGGACGGCGGGCCGGCCCTCTGTCAAAAGATTGCTGGAGGCGGCGATAAGCCAGGATACCGAGCTCGTGATAAAAACCTTCGACGAGATGGAAAAGACCAGCGCCAAGGCACCGGTACTGGCGACCTCTTTACTGATTCTAGCCAAGACCGAGATGGAGAACTGTATTCGAGAGAGTAGAAGTCCGGAGATGTATTTGAAGCTAATCGATAGCTTGATTAATGCAGCCGACAAAATAAAAATTTCACCTCTGCCACTTCTACCGCTAGAGATAGCCCTGTTGTCAATTGAAGGCGATGGCCATGAGAGATCCAAACCGTCAAAGACGGAAAGCCCCCTCACTGAGGATAAACCAGCACCGGTAAAGGAGATATCGGACAATAAAGTTACTCAGAAGTTTTCGGCTACAGGGCTAAGTATTGAGGATGTAAAGACTGGCTGGGGAAGCTTCTTGGGCTACATGTCGGAGAGCAATGGCTCTTTGGCCGGTATGTTGCGACTAGTTCAGCCGATGTATGTGGAGGGGAAAGCCGTGGTTTTTTCGGTCACCTCGCGGTTTCAGCAAGAGATGCTGGAGAGAGAGGTAAAAAGAAAAGTGATTGAGGAACAGATGGCTCGAGTTTGGGGGCCAATGACCTTTAGATGTGTTTTGACGGATAAGATAATTAGAACTCAGCCTAGCTTGGAAGATGAAAACGTGGCCCCGGTAGATGATGGAGTAGACACAGTTCAGGGTGTGATGCTGACCGCCGAGAAGATTTTTGGATGATATACAATAAGTGAGTTACAAGTTATTGAAAATAAAATGTTTAATGGTATAAAACAGTTTGGTTCTCAAGGTGCGGCTTTGGCGAAGTTAGCGATACTTCAGCGAAAGATAGCCGGCCACAAAACCGAGATTGAAGAGGGTGAAGTGAAGGCCGTAGTTACAGGGGACGGTAAGCTTAAAGAGCTTTTCATCGGTGGTGAGAATATGAATAGTGCGGTTAAGGTCGTCAACGAAGCGATTACCAAGGCGCAGAAGTATGCGGCTACGGAAATGAAGGACTCAATGGGAGATCTTTCCAAGGTCTTAGGCAACATGCCGAAGGGGATGTAAGAAATGAGAAGCATACGTCCGGTTCAGAAAGTAGTGGATGCGTTTGAGGCCTTGCCGGGTATTGGGCCAAAGTCGGCTCAACGACTGGCTTATTATCTTTTAAACGTGCCACAAGAAAAGCTCACCAAATTTGCTCAGGCTTTAGAAAATCTCAAAAAAGACACCCGATTGTGTGCTATTTGTTTTAATGTCGGTGAGGAAGAATTTTGCCCCGTTTGCCAAGACGAGACCCGTGATCGTACCCAGGTATGTGTAGTGGAGACTTCGTTGGATCTGCTGGCTTTCGAGAGAGCCGACGGCTTTAAGGGTGTTTACCATGTACTGGGAGGAGCGGTGGCTCCTCTGGCCGGCATTGGACCAAACGACTTGAGAATTCCCCAGCTAACGGCTCGTGTCAAGGCCGGAGAGATTAAAGAGATCATTCTGGCGACCAATCCGAATATGGAAGGGGAGGCCACGGCCATGTATATTACCGAGAGAATTAAAGAAATGGGGCTGATGAAGAATTTAAAGATAACTAGAATTGGTCGCGGCTTGCCGACAGGAGCAGACATCGAGTATGCTGATGGACAGACACTGACAAGAGCTTTGGAGGGTCGGGGAGAGATGTAGGAAAAAGAACTCAAGGAATCAAGAACTCAAGATAATGTAAAATTATTTTAATGCCCGCACCACTAGGAGGTATCGGCCAGCAAGTAGCCGATAATTTATTTGAGCTAGGAAAAAGCACAGTTCAATCCGCTGTTAAAGTCGGAGGAGATGTGGTGAAGGACTCGATTGAACAGATTACCGGAGCGCCAGGGAGGCAAAGTTCTCAGCCAGCTGAGAGACCTACGACTCAGCCAGACAGCGTGACCGGAGGGGTCGATCGGGAAAAAGAAGCGACCAGAGCGGCGGCCAAGAGAAGATATGAACAAGTGAAAGCAGAACTGGAGCAGTATAGACAGCGAAGAGCCCAGCAAGACAAACAGATCGCTCTGGAAAACAACCAACAAGAACAAGAAAACCAGCAGAAAAAAGTGGCCGAAAAACAAGAGAAAGAAAGTTTTGTGCAAAAAATGCTGAGAAAGGTCGGGGCTGGGGCCCATGGAGAGACGGTGAAGCAGAAGGAGTGAGAAAAAACTCAAAAACTCAAAGAATCAAGTTTAAAAAGCTGGTTGTTTTGAATGACGTGAGTGATTCCAAGTGACTTAAGTGCCTTAATGTTTGTTGGAGATAATTCTTTGGCGTTTAT
>JAGVOE010000031.1 GCA_020052895.1 Candidatus Woesebacteria bacterium | reverse complement strand
TGGCTTGAGAGTTCGGCGAGGAGTTGGGAGGTTTTTCCTCTACAAGTACTCGTACGGGGGACGTCGTGTCCGATCTCGTCTTTGACGAATCGTGACCAGTTCTCCTAATAAAATTTCGGGGAAAGATCCCAAGGCCCGCCCTCTCAAAAGCCACGCCTGCCTATTGGCAGACAGGCCAGACTTGGCTGATGTACCGATGTTTGCTGTCAAGTGTGGATCATCTGTCCGTTCTTCGTGCCCTTATATATCAAAACGGACTACATGTCTCTACAAGAGACCACCTGATGGTTTTGAGTAGAGAAGATCTAGGCATGAAATGCCTTTTATCGCCGGTGCTAGACGGTGAAATAGACACACAGATAGAAGGCAAAAAGTGAGGTAGATCGAGTTTTTTTAGAAAGCTATTAAGCGTATGTTTTATTTTAACTATCGCGAATATGGTCTGAGTTTTTTTGTGCTGCGGTGGAAGTTATTTTATAATTTTCTTGAAAACTTTTGCCAGTTTAGCCGGGTCGTGGCGGAGGCGGTTGAGCTGGGGAGTGATAGAGATTGTATTAGAAGTTATTACTTTGATGTGTTTTTGGGTAAGTTTTTTGAACTTGGCTGATGGCCAGCCGAGGAAGTGGGCGTGTTCGTCGGCGTAGGCAGCGGCTACTTGAGAATAGCGACGGTTAAATTGTGCTTTGGTTAGATTGGGCACCACTAGAGTGTCAAAAGGATTTTGGCCTCGATCTCTAGTAAGGGTGAGGCCAGTGTATTTTTGGAAAATTTTCAGATACTGAGCGGGTGTGAAACGATGGGTCTGGTTGCGGTTGCTGACCAAGTTGGTGATCATAATCTTATGGGCTTTTGAGGTCGCCAAAGCCTCTTGGACGCCCAGGGGCAGGAAGTTGCTGAGAACAGAGCCATAAAGACTGCCGGGGCAGAAAATGAGGTAATCAGCGGTCTTGATCGCTTTGATGGCTTCCGGGGTGGCTGGAACGACTGGGTCCAGCCAGACGTTTGTAATCATGTTCTTGGAGAGAGACTGTTTGTCTAGCTCGTGCTCGCCACGAAAAACCTGGCCAGACTGAGTTTGGAAGTAAATATTGCTGGAGCCGGTGGTGATGGGAATAGCGGTGCCACCAAACTTGACACCCAAGAGGTTTTCCAAGTGTCTTTGAACCTTGAGAAAGTCATTTTGGTATTTTTCCAAAAGAGCGTAATAGATGGTGTAGCCGAGGTTCCTTTGGCGGCCGTCGATAAAGGAGACCATCTCGGTGAAAGCCGAGATATTTTTTTGATGGTTGGTAGAGGTAATAAGGGCGAGGAGATTGCGGAGAAGATCCGAGATAGCAATGACCTGATCGCGTTCATCACTACGGATGATGCCAGTCTTGCCGCCGGAGTCCATACTGGCGCAAATACAGGAGATGTCGGTAAAGCCGGCTCGCAGAAGAGCTTGAATAATTACTGGAGCACCAGTGCCACCACCAAAGGTCACAATTTTGGTCATTGGCTTGATGATAACAAAAATCCCCGCCGAGTGGCGGGGAAGAGGGGCTATTTTTATTTCTTGACTTTTCGGATGATAATGGGGCAGAATTTCGCCCCCCCGGGATCATCTCGGTCTACTGGCTCTGTAAAAAGGTGGTCGGGATCCGGATCTCTCATTTGTGATGCAGTCATGATTACTTTGACTTTAAATCGGGTCGACAGAGCGATAGCAATGGGCTGAAAAAGACCAATTTTCTCAAAGTCCATCACCTGGATGACCCAGATCTCTTCCTTAAATTTCTGGGGAAGATTCCGTAGCGGCACCTCTAGATCAATTCTGGCTTCTGGCTGGTAGATGCGACGACTAGTGGTGTCGGATTTTTGTCCATTGGTCTGGTAACCGAGAGAGGATTCCCTGGATCGATCCTGAGTGGACAGCCAGATAACTGGAATGTTCAGCCAGGTATCACTAATGACCCTACCTGTTTCCGGGTCGATCATGAAAAAGTCATGGCCACCAGCGGCGGCCAGAGCGGCCAGAAAGTCCTGAATCTTGAAGGAATCAGGCTCCTCGACATAGACTTTGGGAAATACATCGACTGCTGGGCGTTTACGAGCCATTTTTTATTCTCGTGCGAAAAATGCCAAAGCTAACTAAAGCGAGACCAGTGAGGAAGATAAGCTGTTCAACGTTAATTGGTGGAGTGGTCACAATCATGATGAACCAGACAACGAGCAAAACTGCTACTAATCCACCGAGCAAAACATAGACAGACTTTTTATTCATTTTTTGCCTCCATTTTTTAGGGTTCAGTGTTCCTCTAGATTATACCATAGACATACTTTATAGGATTAAAAATCCCCCGACACATGGACGGGGGAGGTGATAAGTTACGATGAGTTTTGAGGTCTCATGGGAGTGTTTGACGGGAAACGAAGAAGCCCAAGCTCCAGCCGAGAAAAAAGAGCAGAACCTGAGTCCAGGTAAGAATGCTGCCAAAACCTAAAGCGAGGACAATGGTCATGGTAATCAGAGTGAACTGGTTATTTATGACCCAAAACGGTAGATGGTTCATGTAGACTCCTTTGGCAAAATGAATATCTCAAGGTACTACTGGTGAAGATTGTATGGCTGGAAATAGCCGGTGTCAACATTCGAAGTCGTCATCTTCGTCGTTGAAGCCATCATCGAAGAGAATCTCTGTGTCGGAGATGGAGTCTACGCCATTGAGAGAATAGTTGCGGATTTTGCGTAGAGCGGCATTCCTGGCCGAAAAGTCTTTACCATTACTGCGACTGAGGCTGGTAACGCCGAAAAAGACCTCGGGATAACGGCTACTATGGACGTTGACGATAAATCTCCGAGCAACCGTTAAGGAAATTTGGTTCCAAAAGTCCATATCGTCATAATCGACCACTTGGATCAAGAGATAAAGCGGCTCACCTTGTTTTTGGGCATTTTGGTCGAAAACCAAGACAGCGTCGAGATCTTTTTTCTCAAACTCAATTGAGTCAAGTGAGGTGGCCTGGACAAAGCCCATTTGTTGTCTGGGTTTAAACGGTTTATGGCCATCAATTAAGCCCAGACTAGGGATGTTTACCTGACCTTCGACGATGTCACCGCTGTAGAGGTCGATTAGGTGAACTCCTTCGTTCTGCAAAGCCTGTTGAACGCTGTAGAACAAGTCGACAGAGCCGGTTTCGACCAGTTCCGAGGTTGGAATGGAATGTCTTTTGCGTTGAAACTGGAGTTTTCGAGTCATTTGGACCTCCGTCTTGTTTGAATTTTCAGAGAGCGAGCTTAGCGGTATTGTACACCTGCCTGCCGGCAGGCAGGTTTTAAATTGGATATTTTACATTTGTTTTTGGTAGTATGAATATATGGTAAAAAAGAAAGAACTTAATGTTTACTTTGGAGGTTGGTATCAGCGAACCACTCTGCACCTGACTGAGGTGGCCAACTTTTTCTCGACTGGTAAGAGCGAACTGCCTTTGGTCAAGGAAAAGCTACGGGAGTTGCGAGAAGGTTTGGAGCTGATCGAGATGAGCCGAGAGGCTGGCAGTCTGGAGTTTGTCCGAGCTCGGACCAAAGAGGGGATAGAGATCCAGTATTACGAAGATGGACTATACATTCTCAAGCTATCCTCGAGTAATGTTATCGAGGCTAAGGAAAAACTGGAAAGTTATTACCATGATCGTTTGGCACCAGCGGTGGCGTATATTTTTTCTTTAGGTGCGCCAACCCCGAAGGAATTAGCGAACATAAAAACTGTTCATCCGATTGCCGTTTCGGTCATTAGTAAGAATCCGGAAGAGTATGTAATAGAAGAAAAATATGGTGAGGTATATAGCAGTATAACTTCGGCAGAGCTGACGGTGAAGAAGACCGCCAACTTTATTTTTTTGGTTACCAAGCCGGAGTACCAGGGGACGGCTGAGGGACTGGTGGAGATGCAGATCTTTTTCCGAGAGTTTAAGGATCAGCTTCAAAGATATTTGGATATTCATCGTAAACTGTGGGAGGAGATCTCGGATATCAAAGAGAGGAGATTGATTCGAGGTCGAGAAGTAGAGAGGGTGCGACTACAGCTGGATTCTTATCAAAAGACAATCAATTTGATTAGTAGCCGACTCAATCAGATGGGTGCTTATGTACACACTAGGGCCGATATTGCCAAAGAAATGAAGATCACCCAGCACCTTTCCAGCATTTTTAGGTACAAGTTTGAGGTCCTGATCAACACTCAGGTCTACATTAAGGAGATCTGGGCCATGACCAACAACTATCTCTCGGCGGCTATCGCAGTCATAACTGAGATCAAAGGACAAGCGACCAACAAGAGTATCCAAAGTCTACAACTGATTACCACTTACGGAGTGGTGGGAGGAGTGATTGGGTATCTATCTAGAGACAGTCTGCCAAGAGTAACCGGGTCCGGCATGGTTTATTTTGGGGCTTTGATGTTGGCTACTTTGGTGGTCAATCAGCTGGTGAAGTTTGCTTATCAAAGAGTGAGGTACAAAATCAAGTTTGTAGAGCGAGTTAAAGATATTTAGAGTTGACATTTAGCCTATAACTATGTTACAATCGTCTCCGTAATCTGTCTTGATAGGCAGGCTCGCCTAGGCGGAGGAACATTCAAATTCTGTTTTTCTTGTAAGGAGCTCTAAGCAAGCTCCGCCACCGAGGAGGTGCAAAAATGCTTACTCTTACTATCCCCAGCGTCCGTAAGTCGCGCAAAACCCGTGAGATCCATGATTCCGTCCAGATTCTTTATGAAAAAGTTCTGGCTGAATCGAAAAAGTTTGCTAAGCCCGATGACCGGTCTCAGGCTGATCGGGAAGCCAAAACGATCTTGGATCGCAAAGATGGGGATAATCAGACCAACCGTCTGGCTATGCTCCGCCTTTGGCTCGATGTTCGCAATTGGGTCGCTGACGAGGCTATCCAGGCTGCGAAAAAGGCTCAGGCTTTGGCCGAGTACAATGCCCTGGTCGCTCCCGCCATTGAGGGCTGGAAGGCCGCGAACGATGCTTGGATGAAGTATGTCCAGGCGGAAAAGAAGAATGGCCATAACGGCCAAAAGGCTATCGCCGGCGAGTTCTGGTTCGACTTCGTGCATTTCGAACCTCTGGTGCTCAAGCCACGCGGAACGAAAGAAGCTGTGGCTGAGCTTGTTGCCCAACTCGAAGATCTGATATTCCGGGTTGGGAACTTCGTCTGGGATCACTGGTGCACCACCTGTGGCGCGCCGGTCGATGAGATCAATATCGTTGGAAAAAAGCCTTTCTGGCCCAAGCAGTGTGGAACTTGTTTCCGAGCTGAGCCGGATGAAAGTGTCAAGGAAGCCAAGCCGGCGGCCAAGCGCCATGTTAAGAAGCCTGGCTCTGCCAAGGCTCGTCACAAAAGTGGGGCGAAGAAGGCTAAGGGCGAGCTTTCGCCTAAGGATAAGGCGAAGAATGCCAAGATCTTGGCCAAGTCCTTTGCCCGTGACTGAAACATATAAATATCCCCGATCATGAGACCGGGGATTTTTTGTGGGTGTTAAAATTGAGGTATGGAAAAAATAGACCCTGAAGAACTCGAAGAAGCCATTGAGCGGGCACAGTTTCGATCTGGCGGCGGCGGACGAAAGTCGCGTCCGGATGAGGGTTTTGGGCTGGAAAAAAAAGGCAAAAAGGTAAAAGAAAAAATTAGTGAAGAGGCTAGAAAGAATAGTGAAAAGCTGAGTAGCGCAAAACGAACTGTGGTCGAAAAAATCCAGAATTTGTTGGAAAGAGAGTCCAATCCAGCTCTGTTTAAAGGTGTCAGGAACTATTTTGAGTGGGTACGATATGGACTCTTGGCTTTGAGTGAGGAGGGACAAAAGCAAGAGATCATGAGGAATCAGGATATAAGTACCGAGTTTATGAGAGCTAGTGGGCCTGGAGGCCAGAACGTCAATAAAACCAGTTCAGCGGTCTCTATTAGGCACAACCCAAGCAGGATATTTTTGAAAGAAATGGGTTCCCGAACTCAGTCTGAGAATCTTAGTGAGGCACGGAAAAGAATGTTTGAGAAATTGGAAGCTCATTTGAATAAGTGGAAATTGGTGGCTAAAGGGAGGAGTTCTGATGAGGTGATGGCCGAGATGTTTGAAGAAACGAACGTGGGTAGAAAACTGGAACCAAGAGAAAATGAGGTGATGGAAGATATTGCGAGACGCCTAAGGGAAGGAAAGAATTTGTAGAATTACTTAGTATTCGTCGTGGGTGATGAGGTCGAAAAAGATGTATTTTTCTCCCGATTTAATAGCGAGAGCTCTTAGATCTGAGATTATCCAGATGGCAAACTGGGTTGATCTTTCACCTTGTAGTTTGTGTAATTTTAGAGAAGGATGTCTCGGATTTTGGCTAAAAAGATGGAATTGTTTGATAAGCGCTGAACGCAGACGTGGATTTTTAAGGTCAAGTTTTTGGGACTTCTTCTTGAAAGAATCGGTCAGCTCAAAGTTCATAGATTCTTAAAGAATTTGTCGATATCTTCAACTTTGATAGTTTTTCCGGCCTCGTATTCCTTTAAGGCTTTTTGTCCGCGTGCTTCAGTTTTAGTGCTCATAGGGAAAGTAGGGAGATTCTTTTCCCAGGAATCGTTGATGGTTAGATGGCGGATGTAGGCGGCGAGATTGAGGCCGATCTTATCAGCGTTGGCTTTGACCATTAAGTAAAGCTCTTGGGGAAGGGTGACTTTGATTTGAGTGGATTGAGTGTTGGCCATAGGACTATTATAGCACCAATCAGGGACTAATTAGGGACCTTCAAGGAGAGTCCTGCCTGCCGGCAGGCATGGCCTCGTAGGTAAAAAATTCCCGTCTCAGTTGAGACGGGAATGTTGTGCGCAGGTGCGCGGGTTATTTAGTGCCGTTGTAGCGGCGAGAACGCTTGAGCAGAAGGGAGGCGTTTTTCTTGCCTTCGATTGCTTCGGCGAGCGCGACAGAAGCTTCGGCGACACGAGCCTCATTGATGGCCGTGTGGCGGGCGATGATTTCGGCCAGGATGGCGTTCGCTTGAACGATATCATTGTTCTTGCGAGCAATCGCGGCTTCGAACTTGGCCACATCGCCGGCGGACAGTTCGCTGGCAAGCTTCATCACATTGTCCAAGTTGTCCTTGTAGACGCGATTGAGGGCCAGATTCACGGTCCTTTTGGAAATGAGCGGGAAGAGATCGGACAGAGTCATTTTGATTCTCCTTCGAAGGGGGTTGGGAATGAGAGATGGGCGGGTGCCCACTCAATGTACGTTCAAGGGTGTATTATAGCACAACTTTGTCTTTTGTCAAGTGTTATGGGTTCTTCCGGTGGCGATCTTGACTGGAGGCCTTGTAGGCAAGCAGAGAGAGTAAAAACAGGCCACCGATAATCCAATAAATAATAGGATGAATCGGAGTGGCCAGAACCATGGACATTCGGTTCATTAGATAACCAATCAGGTGTCGTAGCGCGTCCATTACATTCATGATTCCTCCGATATACTAGTTAGTAGTTTGAGATAGAAGGAATTGAGGAAGCTACCGATTATCAGAAAACTAATGAGAAAGTAAATAACAATTGGCCACTTCGAGTATCTGAGGGGTGATTTCAAAGAACCTCTTAAACATTGGGGTTATGATGGGTACATTATACCCTATAAAAATCCCCACCGGATGGTGGGTATTTGGGATGTGAATCTTCACAGTGAGTTAAATATACCGGGAATCCCGGTAAATGTCAAGGATTTGATGTTTTGATGCCAATCCCGGTAAAAAAATGAGAAATAGATTATTACATCGAAAACAGGGATACGTGGCAGGGGTGGAAGGTGTCGGACCTTCGTCACAGGTTTTGGAGACCCGGATTCTACCGTTGAACTACACCCCTAAGTAAGGCTAATTTTAGCAGAAAGTGGGGTTGTTGGGAGATTATTGGAGTGCGGAGGAGGAAAAATGAAGATGATTTTCGATCCGGTTGACGCGTTTTTCCAGACGGATGTCTTGTTCGTCGATGTACTTTAATATGGTATTTTGACCTTCTTGCAAATTGTTGATTTTTTTATCCATAGCCACGATTTTTTTGCTCATGGGCTTGAGAGACTTCAACTGTTCTCGGATCGGTTCGATTTTTTGCTCAAGCTTCTGCTCTAACACATCTTCGACAACTTTCTTAACCTCATCACGAATTTCTTCTTTAAAAATAGTTCTGATTTGAGAAAGATCGGTTTTGGTCATAGATTAATAATACAGCAAAACTGATGAATGATATATATTTAAAGCATGATGGATGAAGTAAAAATTACGACGACGGCGGGTAGGCCTGCCTGCCGGCCAGGCAGGTTTGAAAAAAATGGCCAGGAGTACCTAGTGCGATTTTTTAACCCTGACTCGTTCTTTGACTTGCGGGATCTGAGAGAAATAGTTCAGAGCCCTGGTGTGCAGTCGTGGATGTCGAGTGTGCGGAACATGAGTCACAAACACTATCGCAAATGGATGTTGGAAAATGGAGAAGGCAATCAGTTTTTGTGGGCAATTTCCGAAACCAAGATGGATGAGTCGGACGGACGTAGAGTCCACGGCTTTATTTATTTTTACCCATCGGAGGACTTTAAAGGGGCGATTGACGTAAGCTACGCCAAGAGACCGGGGGCGCCGGCGGGTTTGATCGCTCCGGCGCTAAAAGAGAGCTGTAAGCTAGTACGAGAAAAAATGGGGCTCGTGACCACCATGGTGGCCGAGATTGAAAGAGGCAATGAAGCCTCGATAGTGGTCATCGAAAAAGCTGGATTTATCAAGACTCGTGGTTTTGATAGACAGGGTAATGGAATTTGGACACTAGACTGGACAAAGGTCTAGATGTTATTCTGAATGTATGAGCATAAAAGATTTATTAGGGAGAATAAAGAAAAAACCAGTGGTCGTCGAGACGAGTACAGCAGAGAAAACAGAAGCCACTCCGGAGATAAAAGTGGAAGAAAATGTCGCTACCGAGACGACCAAGCCACCCAAGCTTCGCAAAAAAACCAAAGTTAAGGTCGATAGGGCGGCTTTGAAGAACTTAAATTTGGTGATTGTGGCTTACTCCCACGTAGAGAGAGAGTTTTTTCCGACCAAAGATTCTTACGAAGCCGAGGTAGAGGTAGAAGAAAGAGCGGCCGAAGTGATGGAGAGAATCAAAGCCTTGGGAGTTCCGGTTAAGCTTTTGACCGGAGATCAGTACTTTTTGACTAACTTATTAGTAGACAAGCCGGATGTGGTTGTCAATCTGGTGGATACTTTACGAGGTAAAGACAAACTTCAGACTTCGGTACCGGCGGCTTTGGAGCTGTCCAATGTGATGTACACCGGCTCCGGCATGGAGGGATTGGTGATTGGTAATAACAGAAACTTGACCAAGAGACTTTTAATCGCTTACGGGATTCCAACTCCGGCTTTTCAATTTATTCGTCGAGCCGGTACTGCCGTGAACGAAGACCTGGGCTTGCCACTCATTGTCAAGCTCAACGAGAGCGGTGGCAGTGTGGGTATAGACAACAAAGCAGTCAAAGAGACAGTTAAAGATGCTCAAAGGAAGATCAATAACATGATTACCACCTACAAG
>JAGVOE010000075.1 GCA_020052895.1 Candidatus Woesebacteria bacterium | reverse complement strand
GCCATAAGAATAACTTGGAGGCCTCCTTTGATATCCAAGCCTTGCTTGAGCTCTATCTCGGAGGCAAGATCAAATGGGCCAAGCTTGAAGTTGATTCTAGGAATGGAAAAGTTGCCGATCTGAGCTGGTAGAACCAGATACAATGAGATAATAGTTAGAAACAAAATAGCGAGAGAAACTTTTAGAGGCTTAGAAAGAGTCATCAAAGAATTATATCTGTTTTCTGGAGATTTTTTTAGGCCCTCCACGGCGGGCAAGCTGATTGAGGCCCAAACTAAGCTGATGGCTATCGATAAAGACCAAGTTTAGAGAGTCCCCTGTTTCCTGAAAGACCTCAACGGCGTCTCCTGGCTTGAGAGATAAATTTTTGACAAAGCTGGAAGGAAGGGTGACTCCCAAAGAGTTACCGACTTTGAGAATTTTTTGAATTGGCATTAACTTAGTAATTGAATTTCGTCTCCGATGAGAGTAAGTCGAGATTGAAGGAGGACTTTGACGATGAAGGGGTCTTTGTGGGACTTGCGATAACTAAACTCTTCTTCGGTCATACAAGAGTAGTTTATTTCGGTGTTGAGTGATTTTTCGATTTGCTTAACAAGCAAAGAGACTTGAGGCATGATGGTCTTGCCGATGATCATGAGATCTACTTCTTCGGACTCTCTTTTTAGACCTCGAACTAGCTTTTGCGAGACAAAGGCAAATTTGATAAAACCTAGCTTACTGCGATTTTTGATGATGAGACGACCTAGCCCAGAAGACTTGATAACCAAGTTGGTGAGTTCGGGATATAAAGTAAAGTTGGTTTTGACCGAGTAGTAAAGACGATTACCTCTTTTTTCACTGGTGAGAAGGCCGGCTTTTTGGAGGTGGTCTAACTCTCGACGGATAGCGTTGATCTCTTCTTTGGTAATGCGAGTCAGCTGTCTGACATAGTACATTTCCTTTGTTTGAGAAAGGAATATCTTTAAGAGTTTGACTCTAACTTTGGAGATAATTAGATCCGATAGTTTGGCCACATACTAATTATAGTCCACTTTATTGCCAATGGGTAAAATACTTATCCAGATGGCGCCAGGAGTGAAACTAACTTCTTTACCGGATTTGTTGGTAAAAATAGTTCGGTCTGTTTGTTTCGATTTTTTCCAGGTAATCTCAATTGCTTGGCCTTGAGTAAAGAGTAGTCCAGTGCCCTGGCCAATGACGTTGTAGAACAGGTGTTTGTGTTCGTCCAGAGGCCCCTCCTCTTTGGCGAACTGAACAATAATGTTTGAAGTACTAATTTGCTGTTTGGTTTCCAGATCGATCTGAGTCGAGCCACCTTGGCTTCTGCGGTACTCTTGGGTACTGGGGTCATAGACCCACTGAACGGCAAAGTCTTGATAGCCCTTCCAGAAATCATATTTGATGTTTTGGGCGAGCTGGCCACTGGGAGCGGCGGAGTCGGTCTGCCAGAGCTTGACGCCGGAGAGCCAGGTCTTCCCTTGGTCATTGAGGCCAGTGAAGCCACGCTTGAGAGCTTGTTTCCAGGCTGCAGAAAGAGAGCCTACCATGGTGTGCTCGGTAGCCAGAACCTTGCCCTCCCCAAGACGATTGTAGTCTCGGTAAAGAACCGGGTATCCGGTATCGGAGATAGTGTCGAAGTCGTTGCCACCGGCTTTTCTCCAGCCCATCTTGGCCAGCTCTTCCAAGGCCCAAGCTTTTTTGTTTGAGGTGCACTGCCCACTAGCTTCGTCTCGACTACAGTTGCCACCACCAACGTGCATGTAGATAGGGTTGTTGTACTCAGCGGCTAGATTGACAAAATAAATACGAGCACTACGGACAGGAGCGACAATGACGGTATCGCTTTGGGCTCCGCAATAAAACACACCCATGAAACGGGTGATGCCTCCTTCAGCGACTGCCTCATAAACGATGTCGGCAAGGGACAAGCCGGACTGGGGACGGGCTTCGACGTGATTTTCCAGCATGGCTAATATGGGACGCTTGGTTTCCCAGAGAGCTTTTTCGGACTTGGAGTAGAGCTTGCCGTTTAGAGGACAGGGTTCTGTTTTGGGTTCAGCTGCAAATTGGGCAAAGCCAGATGAGGCTTTATCCGAAGAAATGTCGGCTTGAGGGGAGACCAGACTACCCCTCTCCGAAGGAACTACGGCGTAAGCAAGACCAGCTGAAAGAAAAAAGGTGACAACGAGAGAGATGATGAGTTTGGGGGTCGGTTTCATTTGATTATTATATTACTTTAGAGCCTCATTGATAACTATTTGTTCTTCTTTACTGAGGGCCTGAGTGTTTACTTTACCATTTTCTACTTTTTTGGCATAGAGGCGAGTGTTTTCCCGACTATGCAGAGAACTTATCATAAGGCCATTGCCGTTTTCATCCAAGAGAGCGACCGAAAAACTTTGATCCCCACCCGTGTCGGTGAAGGGATTGTAGCGCTTGAAGCCTAGTCTCTGAAGATGACTTTTATTTTGGGTAATCTCTTGGGATAGTTTTTCGGAGGTCGACTTAAGGTCGTCGGTGTTTTGACTTGAAACGGAGATGAGGTGATTAAGGGCCGAGACGAGGTCTTTTTGGGAGACGTTAGCCGTTAAACGATTGTAGTGAATGAGAGAACGGATGAGTAATATGGTTATAATAAGTAGCCACAGGGAAAAAAACGCCACCAGTAAGTAAGTAGGAGCCATAATTAATATAATTTTACTATACAAAATGCCAAAACCAAGAAGGACAAAAAAAGCCAAACTAAAGAGCTCTCAGAAGAAGGCGGTAACCGGAGGGTTTGTGGTAAACGATCAGTGGCTGAAGACCAAACCTCAAAAAAAACAACTGGAGGTCTTGCCGGCTCAAAAGGAGATTTTTAAGGCAGACTTGACAAAGACCCTGATCCTGACTATGCTTGTGCTAGCCTTAGAGTTGGCCTTGTGGCAATATTTATTGAGGCACTAAACAAAAGAAAGGGGGTGAACCAAGTAAATGCAGATATATTGTGTAAAATGTAGATCAAAGAAAGAGGTTTCCGATTTCGAGAGAGTAACCATGAAGAATGGCAAACCAGCCGCTAAAGCTGTTTGTCCCACATGCGGAACCAAAATGTTTAAAATCGGCGCCAAGTAAATTGGACCGTCCTTAAGACCTGAGTGAGAGTAATCGACCTCGGGTTTTTTGGTGGCTGATAAACCCCTCCGGCCTATGGCCACCTCCCATTGACAAGAGAGGTAATAAAAACTTGTCGTTTTATTTTTCGATTTTTTTGTACCACTTCTCCAGAAGACCCTTGATCAAATCTTTAGAGCCAAGGCCGAGACCGATACCGAGAGCGAGGGCTAGAGCGAAAATAAAGCCAATAAAGACGGTGTTGATAAAGAAACTGGCGATACCCATCTGAGAGAGAGCGGCTAGGATAAAGAAGGTCATCACCGAATAACTGACAACCTTACCCATAAGTCGTGAAGTGGAAGGATCGATGGATCCAAGAGAGCCTTTGACCACTTTTTCCAAAAAGCCGGCGACGGCGACTCCGATAGCCAAGGTGATGATGGCGGCGATAAGAGTAGGAATGCCGGCGATGATGCCGTTTAAAAATAGACTAATCGCGGTGATGCCGAGAAGGTTGATACTGGCCACAAAAAAGAGAGCGACCACCAACCACTTGACGATCTCACCGACCAAGTCTTCGACTTTGTGAGAGACTTGAGCATTTTTGAGAAAATCGGTCAGAGCCGGATTTTTGAACAGAGAGCTGATCTTGGTGATGTTTATCAGCTTGGAGGTGAGGGTTTTTAGCCAGCCAGCTAAGATCCAGCCGATGGTAAATAAAATCAGGGCGCCCAGAATGCTCGGGAGAAAACCGATGATACCGACGAGGAACTGGTTGGCGGCCAAGGAAAGTGAGTTTTCAAATGAGTAGACGACGTTTGTTTGCATATATCTTTATAATAATCTCTTTATGCTAGTTGTCAAATTTTGGGTGTTATGGGCTATTTTCGTTTTTTTGTGGTAGAATTAGGGTGCCTCCAGGATCTGGTGGGGAATGGTCGCCTTAGGCGACAGGAAAGTCCGGACAGCTAAAAAGCAGGGTGGCCGGGGGAACTCGGCTCTTCACGAGGCAACTCGTGAGGCACGATAGGGCCACAGAGACGATTAAAGGTGAAACGTCCCAACATTAGTTGGGGATCCGGCAAGAGTAATCTTGCAGGAGTGGTAACCCGCCCCGCTGCAATCGACGATCTGGGATTAAGGTGCTTTTTCCGCCCCTAAAGTCTCGAGCATAGACAGATATTCCTCCTAGACAGAATCCGGCTTACTATGACCTGGAGGCCCCGCAAGGGAACTAATCGATTTCGGGAATGGTGGTGTCTTTGTTTAGTCTGACGTGGCTAAGGACGACTCTGGTAGAAAGGACTATGGGGAGGGCTAGAATGGCTATAAGCGGGCCGCCAAGCTCATAACCGACCATGATAGCGATGATGGTAATAATAGGGTTTAAACCGGTGACTCGCTGCATAACTTTAGGAACAATGAGGTTGTTTTCCAGCTGCTGAACGATGATAGATAGTATGAGGGCGGCCAAACCGTGATTGGGTGAGATAGAAAGACCAACTAAGACGGCCGGAACGGTAGCGATGGTAGGGCCAATGTTGGGAATTAGCTCAAGAAGGCCCGCCATAAAAGCCAGAGGTAAAGCAAAAGGCAGACCAATGATAAGGTAACCAGAGTAGCTCAGGAGACCAACAATCAACATCAGAAAAAGTTCTCCTCTAACCCAGTTACCTATTTGGACCTCAAGCTTCTCGGCGATGGCGTTGTAGAGCAAACCCTTTTCACCGAACCAGAAAACCAGATATTTTTGGAGATTGTACATCTCCTGAATCATGTAATAGCTTAAAACAATAACGGTAAAGGCGGTGATAAAGCCAGAGAAAGTGTCCAAGGCAAAGTTGATTACTTTACCGGGAACCGAAGCAAACTGAGCGTTGATAGAGTTGTCGATAAACTTAATGGGGCTGACAGCCTCGATGATGGCCGGAAGTCGCTGAATAAATAACTGAGTCTGATCTATAAGAGGGGTGGCGATAGAAACGGCTAAAAAGATAACTGTGCCAAACACGGCCAGTAAAATAACAATAGAAGAAATACCGCGTTTGATCTTGAACTTTTCCAGGGTGTCGACCAAAGGACAGATGGCTAGAGTGATTAAGATCGAACAAAAAAGTAGAACAATTACCCAAGATAGCTGAATAGCCACAAAAACGGCGGCCAGAGAAAGGAGGATCCAGAAGATACTGCCGATAGAGATGTCGATACTGACTCGTCTGTTTTTAAACATATTAAATAAATATTTTTGCTAGTTTGATCACCAATTTCTGATTCTGGCGACTACTCATATCATACCAAATAATTTCGGGCTGTTTTTGGAACCAAACCATTTGCCGACGGGCGTAATCGATTTCGGCAGATGTCCATAGTTCGACTAGCTTGTCCCGGGAAATTTTTTGATGAAGATAGTCGATGATCTCTCTAACTCCAAGGCTGGTAAAAAGAGCTAGACTTTTGTCGGGATATTTCTTGATTAACTTCTTGACTTCATCTATCGCCCCAGCGTCGAGGCGCTCGAGAACTCTTTGGCGGATGCTGGCGCTCTGAGCTTCTTTATCTTGGCGGAGACCGATCCAGTGAAAAGAGAGTTTCGTTTCTGGATGGAGTGAGATTGCCACGCCTGCCTGCCGGCAGGCAGGTCGCTTTCGCTCCTGGCAATGACGGGGTGCTTGTAGGCCTGATTCGGGCAATGATGAGGAGATTTCGATGGCGCGGATGAGGCGGCGAGGATTATGGAGATCGGAGTGATTGAGGGAAGTATATTTGCTTGGGTTTAGCTCCAGTAGCTTTTTTTGGAGAGATGGCAAATCTAGTTTCTCAAGGACAGTTCTTAATTTACGATTAGGAGGAACTTGATAGGTAAGAAGATTGGAGGTAAGAGCCTTGAGGTAGAGGCCGGTGCCGCCCACAATAATGAGAGGGATTTTTTGACTAAGGGAGTCTGAGATTACTTGCCGAGCATATTGAGTATAGTCAGACAAATTAAAGATTGTGTCCGGCTGGACTAAGTCTAGGCCAAAAAAGTGGATTTTGGGGGATAAACTGGATGGTAGATCCTTGCCGGTGACGATGTCCAGGCCCTGATATATCTGACGGGAGTCGGCGGAGAGGAGGTTGACTGTATGTTGTGGAGTGAGTCCCGCCGTAGCGGGAGACGATGATGAAATTAAACTTTTCGCGACAGAGATAGCTAGAGAGGTTTTGCCTGAGGCGGTTGGTCCACAGATGACGAGGATGGTGTGATTTTGGTTAGTCATTTTTATTGTTGGAGTGAGATTGCCACGCCTGCCTGCCGGCAGGCAGGTCGCTTTCGCTTCTCGCAATGACGAGAGGCTAGGGGACGATGGGGCGAGATTTGAGATTGTCTTTGTTGGCAATTTGGTCGAGAATTTCCCAGCGCTCCTTCTTGACTTTGGCCGAGACATCGTCGGAATAAAGGCGAGCCGAAGCGGTACCAGGGCGAGGTGAGTAACGAGCTACAAAGGCAACTTTGAAACCAACATCTTTAATGAGAGAGAGGGTTTCTTGAAAATCCTCTTCCGTCTCGCCGGGAAAACCAACAATGATGTCGGTGCCAAAGATGGCCTCGGGAATTTTGCCTTTGATTTGATTGATTAAAGAGAGATATGACTCTCTGGTGTAACCTCTGTTCATGAGCTTTAGAATACGATTGCTGCCGGACTGGACTGGTAAGTGAATAAAGCGGTCGATTTTGGGATTGGCGGCGATTTCATCGATAAGCTCGCTCCAAAAATCCCAAGGGTTACTGGTAAAAAAACTAATTTTCTTGATACCCTCAATTTTACTTACGGCTTGAAGTAAAGTGACAAAGGGAGGGGTGTCTTCCGGCTTAAAATATTGGGATTGGTTCGAGGGGATGATGTCGCTATTGAAGTTTTCTTTGTCCATGAATAACTTACGAAGGGCAACGCCAACTTTTTCCAGTCCCCAAGAATTGACGTTTTGACCCAGAAGGGTAATTTCGGTGTAACCTTCTGTGGCAAGGTCTTGGACCTCGGTGACGATATCCTCTAAGGGGCGCGATTTTTCGCGGCCGCGAGAAAAAGGGACGATACAAAAGGTACAAAATGAGTTGCAACCAGAAGAAATAGGAACAAAGGCTTTGTTTTTGTCTTTTCTGATGGCTTTTTGATTGAAGCCAACTTCACCGATGGGAAGAATCTCATCTACTTGAGGAAGAAGCGCTCTAATCTCGGCCTCTTTAAAGTGGAGCATGCAACCAGTAAGGATAATCTTGGGCCGTGTCTGCTGGGGGGTAAGCCTGCCTTTTTCACTAAAGTATTTGTCGACATTGAGAAGAAAGCCGGTAACCCGATCTTCGGCAGACTGCCTAACGGAACAAGTATTGATGACGATTTCATCAGCTTCACGCCAGTCGGCAGTTTCGGTATAGCCGCGGGCGAGATAGTCTCCCAGAACTCTTTCGGAGTCTGACTTGTTGGCTTGACAGCCAAAGGTTCTGACAAATACTTGAGACACTTTAGGCAATTTTTTTCTTCAAAGGCTTACCGACGTGAAAGTTAACTACCTTGTGGCCTTTGACCACCTGACGCTTGGATTCGTTGCCAAAAGGGACGACCTGCTTGTCGTCTACCTTGCCGACATAAAAAGTACCAAAACCGGAGATGACTACTTTTTCACCCTTATTGAGGGCGTTGATGGACTCGTCAAAAAAAGCATCGACGGCTTCCTTAACGGCTTTTTTGGTAAGGTGAACTTTTTTACTAACGATGTTAACCAGAGTTTGTTTGGTCATTTTTTAACTGCCTGCCTGCCGGCAGGCAGGCCTATTAATAATTTAGCTGATGTTACCACCCAATTATCGTCTTGGCAAGTAAGTAGAGCGCGGAAGATAGCTTAGTTGGCAATTTCCGAAGCTCTGGTCTCCCGAATGACGTTGACCTTGACACTACCAGGGAAGGTCATGGTATCTCGAATCTCGTCTCGAATAGCCTGAGCCAGAATGACTAGCTGCTCGTCACCAGCCTTGCTGGGATTGACGATTACACGTATCTCGCGGCCAGCAGAGATAGCGTAGGCCTCTTCGACCTCAGGATGTTTACGAGCAACTTCTTCGAGCTGACGAATACGTTTGCCATACTCTTCGGTGTTCTCATGGCGAGCGCCGGGACGGCTACCGGAGATGGCATCGGCGATGTAAACAATGACTGACTCGTTTGAGGTAAACTCCTCGTCTTCGTGATGCTGAGCCACGCAATCGATGATGTTCTGAGGAAGGTTAAATTTTTTCAAAAACTGGACACCCAGCTCAACATGATTACCTTCTCCGTCAATGACCTTACCAATATCGTGGAGTAGACAACCCATTCTAACGGTGTCGACGTTGGTACCGGTTTCGTTGGCTATTTTGATACCAATTCTAGTCTCTTCAAGAGTGTGACTGATCATGTTCTGACCATATGAAGTGCGGAATTTGAAGCGACCAAGTATGGCGATGATGTCTCGATTCATGTTGTAAACGCCAACGGCGTGACAAAGCTTCTGCCCTTCTTGGAACATAATCTGCTCAACATCCTTCTTTGATCTTTCGAAGTACTCTTCAATTCTAGCCGGGTGAATTCGTCCGTCTTTAATTAAGTGAATTAAGGTCACTCGAGCAATTTCTCGACGAACAGGGTCAAAGCTACTTAGCTTGACTTCATCTGGGGCGTCATCCATGGAGACATCACAACCTGAAATTTTTTCGAAGATGCGGATATTCCGACCATCCTTACCAATAATGCGACCTTTGGTTTCCTCATCGGGAATGGGAACGGTGGAAATAGTGTATTCGGCGACGTAGTCGGTGGCACCGGCTCTCATGGCGTCCATCAAAATCTCTCTAGCTAAATCTTCGGCTTCGATCTTGGCTCTTTCGGTGGTTTCTTTGACTAGGCGGGCAATTTCACCGGCAGATCGTTTTTCGATCTGGACCAAGATTTCTTTTTTGGCTTGTTCGGTAGTGAGAGAGGCAATTTTTTCCAGCTTTTCGACCATAGTATCGGCTTGAGCTGAGATCTTGGCTTTGAGATCATCGGCTTGCTTCTGGGTAGCTTCGATGGATAAGCGCTCTTTTTTTAGCTGTTCTTCCAAGGTCGTCACCGCCTGCTGTTTTTGAACCAAAGTTTTGGCTCGGACCTCAATATCTTCGAGCTGGATACGAGCGTCTTTTATGGCCTGATCTTTGACCTTAAAAGCCTCGTCTTTGGCAGAGATGATTATCTCTCTGGCCTGGGACTGAGCGGTGGCAGTAGCGGCGGCAATGATCGCCGCAGTATCGATAGAAGGAGAAATGACAACAGGAACTGTTTGTTTTAAATCTCTCTCGGCTTCGCCGCTTCTCCCTTTGACAAGGGAGATGGGTGTAGAAATAGATTTGGATTTTTTGAAAATATTTGACCGAAAGATGGATAGTATAGACATGGTTTAAGTAAATAATTAAACCTAATCTATGAAGGCAAACAAACACGCAAAAATCAGTCGTTTGAGGACTGGAGAGGATTTTTTTTGTTTTGGCTAAGGACAAGCATTGCGTAATTTAGATTGACTAACAT
>JAGVOE010000013.1 GCA_020052895.1 Candidatus Woesebacteria bacterium | reverse complement strand
GATACTACCTTTGGTACCGCCTTTGATGATTTTGGGAGTGGGAACGCTGGTGTTACCGAGATTTTTGGCCTGGCCGACGTACGCTCTGGCTCACTGGATAGTGGTTATCATTCAGTTTTTTGGAACATGAGCTGGGACAGATGGGGAGTGATTATTGGACTACTGCTTTTGGTCTGGGTGTGGCAGCAGTGGCCGGACGCCAAACTACGAGTGGTTTTTTGCGACGTGGGCCAGGGAGACGGAGCGATCGTCACTCTGGGTTCGTTTCAAGCGGTAATAGATACGGGAGCTTTTGAAAACAAGATGGTCGAGTGCTTGTCTCAGGCGATGCCGTTTTGGGATAGGCAGATTGAGATAGTTTTTCTGAGTCACGTCGACAATGACCATGTAGGCGCTTTCGCGGGCCTTAAAAAAAGATATCAAATTGAGAAAGTGGTGGCATCTCCTCGACCAAAAGAGGTTATTCGATATGGTAGTCTATACTTTGATATATTAAAAGGAAGTGAGTCGGTGGTGGATAGGGTGATGAAGGGGGGTAGTGAGAGCAACGAGAGCTCGGTGGTCATGAGAGTGTCGCTGGGAAGTTTTTCGGTTTTGTTTACCGGTGACATCGATACAGAGTCGGAACTGGCACTAGTAGATATGGGGGTGCTAAAAAAGAGTACCGTCTTAAAAGTCTCTCATCATGGGTCTAAATACGGATCGGCTAAAGAGTTTTTGGAGGTAATCAAGCCTGCTTGGGCGGTGATTTCGGTGGGAGCCAAAAACAACTATGGTCACCCGAGTAGTGATACTTTGATCCGATTAGATATGGTTGGGGCAAAAGTTTTGCGCACTGATAAAATGGGAAAAATCAGCTTTCGGACCGATGGCCGGACCGTGGAAGTCTTCCGTGAAAAGTAAATGAGGTGGTTTGATACAGAAAGACCCCGTCGAAACGGGGTCAGTAAGGTTTAAGATTTACCGAGAGAAATGATGTTCAGGATGACGCAGTCATGTTTGGTGTGAGTAGCCATCAGTTTGAAGAGCTCCGGCAGGTCATGGGAGCCTAATTTGTGATCCTGCTGATGCGAGAGATTGACGGTGATAGTGATCTGGTTGAACTGTTGCATGTAGACGTATTGGAAGACGAGCAGATAGTTGTACATGGAGAGACCTCCTGGGGAATTTTAAGTTACAGGTTTATTATACCTCAATGAGGACTTTGGATTGCCGCGGTCGCCTAGGCGACCTCGCAATGACGAGTTTGGTGACCTGCAAGGCCAGGCCTTGCAGGGGGTGTCATGCCGGACCCGATCCGGCATCCAAAGGGAGACTGGATTCTGAATCAAGTTCAGGGGCTTGAAATTGGAGAAAAATATGTTTAGTATGGAGTTATGGAATCCCGTCACAAGGAGTCCACGACCGGAAGACGCGCATGGTTAATTAGGAGGTTGTAGACGTATAACTTGTCTTTTAATCAGCCTTGATCAGGTAGCTTCAACTGGTACAGTTTGGTTCGCACATTGCAGGGAACTGTTCGTGTTCGTATAAAAGATAAGGGACTAGAATGAAATCGACCCCCTTATCTTTTGTCGTTTAAGATGAGTTACAATTAAAAAATGAGATTTTTACCTAAAGTTCATGAGCTGGGCAAGTTACGTGTGGTCTTGGTGCCTGAAGATCGAGAGAGTGTGACGGTGCGAGTGATGATTGGCACCGGTAGCCGAGAGGAAGACGACCGAGAAGCCGGTAGTGCCCACTTCCTGGAGCATTTTGTTTTTAAAGGCACTCAGAAGTTTCCCGGGATGTTTGATATCAATGAGGCCGTCGAAAGGGTAGGAGGGGCTTTTAATGCCTACACCGGCCAGAACGAGATGGGTTTCTGGGTCAAGATGGACAAAAAACACGCAAGCTTGGCGGCCCAGATTGTGGGACAAGTAGTGACTAAGCCCATACTGCCCCAGGCCCACTTTGACAAAGAAAGAGGCACCATTCTGGAAGAGCTTTACATGTACGAAGATAGGCCGAGTTCCAAAGCGGCGGAAGAGTGTACCAAACTTCTTTTTGGCCAGACTAGTATGGGTCGGTCAATTATCGGGACGGTCAAGAGCTTGCAGGAGATGACAGTAGAAAGTCTACGGGCTTACTGGGACAAATGGTTTGTAGCCGAGAACATGATTGTTGGAGTAGTGGGTGATTATGGCAGTGAAAAAGAGATACTGGAGATACTTAATAAAGAGTTTGCTTTTTTGGTAAATGATGAACGAAAGTCGCCGGTAAAAAATAAGTTTGAGTGGAGTGATCAGGATCAGCCAAAGGTAAATTTGACCAGTCGAAAAGCCGAGCAGGCGGCGGTAGTGATGGCTTTTAGAGGTATTACCGAGAGTGACGAGAGGCGCCACGCCCTGGAACTGCTCAATATTATTTTGGGAAATGGCTGGATGTCGCGCCTCATACGTGAAGTTCGGGAAGAGAGGGGCTGGGCCTATGCCATTGGCTCGGACTTTGATCTTTTTACAGATACCGGAGCGGTATTTGTGGGGGCCGGACTACCCAAGAACAAGCTCAACGAGGCCATAGAGCTGATCGTGGAGATCGCGACTGGCCTTTGGGGAGGCAGTAAGTGGGCCGTCAAAAAAGAAGAGGTAAAAGTAGCGAAGGACACTTTTAGGGGCCGATTTTCACTGGCTTTTGACAAGCCTGAAAAAGTTCTGGGTTCGGCTTTGTGGGACTTGATGTTTCGAGGAAAGATTTATACTCCTGAAGAAATACTGACTAGCATCGAAAAAGTGAGCCTGGACGAAGTGAGGGATCTGGCTAAAGAAATTTTTCAAAAAAAGTATCTGAGCATCGCAGTGGTGGGTGACTACAAAAGATTGGATTTTAAGATATAGAGGATACTTGGTATAATTGACGGGTACTATAAAATTTTTTGGAGGTGGTGGAGTGAGCCAGTCAAGTAAAGTGGTTTTTGAAGGAATAACTTGGATTGCCAAGACCTACAATGAGTCTAGTGGTTATTACTATCATGGTCTGAAGCACACCGGAATGGTCATTGTTTGTGCCACTGAGTTGGGTCGATTAGCAAGTTTGGACAGCCAAGCTATGGTTTACTTGAGAATGGCGGCGGCTTGGCACGATGCAGAACATAGATTAGGACCGGGAAATAATGAGGAAGAAAGCGCTCGTCTAGCCGGCTTATCAATGAAGAAACAAGACTGGGGTGATAACCAAGTAGAGGTAGTTCAGAACTTGATCCGAGCCACTGTGGTGGAGAAAATAAGTGGAGTAGTCTACCAAAAGGCTCGAAGTATGGGGCAACTGGAAAAACTGCTGGCCGACGCCGACCTGGGTTATATCGGAGCTCGGAAGAGTGATTTTATCGAGATGTCTCTTTGCTTCATGGCAGAGATGGCCAAGAAACCAGTGGCGTCTCTTACCACAGAGGAGAGATTATCTGGGTGGCAAGGGGAGGTAGAGTTTTTGGCCGGCCGCTGTTTTTTGACGCCGGTGGCTGAGCTATTTATGGGAGAAAAGCTAAGCCAAAACTTAGCCTTGGCTCGAAATATGGTCACGGAATTGTCATCGAAATAAAAAGAACTTGCCCCTTGGGATTTACCGAGGGGTTTATTTTTTTGGCTTTGGGGGGTGTCTTGCCTCACTAGCCTTGATGCTGGCGCAGATGGGGCAATATAGAGGTTCAGGGGTAATAGTTATTGGTGCGCTGAATTTTTGATTGAGGTTTTGCTCATACTCGGAGTAGACGAAAGGATGGTGGCAGTTTTGGCAAGTTTTGATTTGATCTGGCATAAAGATATTTTATATTTTGTGGAGTGAGATTGCCACAGTCGCCTAAGGCGACTTCGCAATGACGATTGATTATTTATAGACGTCGCCGCGGTAATCCACGGTTTCGATGGTAATGATTTTTTCTTTTGGATTGTAGGTATAGATTATACGCAAGGGCCAAGCGCGAAGACATCTTAATCCTTCGAGCTTACCTTGGAGAAGTTTACCCGCTAACGGATTATTGTGTAGTGTATTTATTTTGCGTTTTATCTTTGGTAAGTCTTTTGCCCCAATCTTTTTGAGGTTTTTGAAGGCTTCTGGTGTGTAGATTATGTTCATCTCTGAAAATACACTTACCAACCCAACATCTTGTCAACTTCTTCTTGAGAATATGTCTTGGTTGATTTTCTGGCTCGCTCGATACTCTTTACGAGTTTTTTGTCGGACATTATTTCGAGAGTTTCTTGCCAGCCCTCGAATTCTTCGGCAGACATGATGACGACATTGGGTTTGTTGCGGTGGGAGATGGTAAACTGGCGGAGGCCTGATCCGGCCTCTTCAAGTATTTGGTAGAAGTTGGTGCGAGCTTCGCTTGCTGGGAGGACAGAACTGAGTGTTGGCATGGGGTGATAGTACCACTAATGGTACTAGTTTGTCAAATTGTGGACCTAGTCGGAATCGGACCGACGACTCTGCAATGCGAATGCAGCGGTATACCACTTACCTATAAGCCCAGTAAGTATATTTTATAGTAAAATAGAGCTTGTTGGGCCTGTAGTTCACCGGTAGAATGTGCCCATGGCATGGGCGAGAAGAGGGTTCAATTCCCTCCAGGTCCACACAGACGAGCGGTCACCTTAGGCGACAGGTAGTCGGTTCGAGTCCGATAGGGTCCACAAGGTTGACAAGGAGGTCTAGTTATGTTATCCTGTACATAATTGTACAATATGAACAAACTGAACCTCATTCTTAAATCTGGCGAAACCTTATTTCATACTCAGGATTTGGCGCTTTTGTGGGAGATAGAAAATAGAAACACTCTTTATACAACTATCAAAAGGTATGTTAAGCAGGGAGTGCTCGTTGCAGTTACCAGGGGTTTGTATTCAACGATACCGGTGGCTGAAATAGATAAGTTTAAATTAGGCTCAGCTTTAATTCATAAATATAGTTATGTGAGTTGCGAAACAGTGCTGGCACAAACAGGCGTCATCAATCAAGCCGTTTACCCCATCATTTTTGTGACATCCGTTTCTCTTAGGCTAAAGTTTGGTGAAACCCAGTATATTTATAGGCAGTTGAGGCCCGAAATATTGTTTGATCCAAACGGGGTAGAAAGTAAAGATGGATACTTTATGGCGACAAAAGAAAGGGCAATATCGGATATGCTTTATTTTAATCCTAAATATTATTTTGATAATATACCCAAATGAAATTAATTAGACGGGAGGACATCATCCACAGAATGCAGTTACAGAGGCTATTGATAGCGATCGTGGATAGTCCGATTCTTTCACAAAATCTGCATTTTAAAGGTGGAACTTGTGCCACGATGTTGGGATTTTTGGATAGGTTTTCGGTTGATTTGGATTTTGATCTAGTAGCCGGATCGGAGCCGGCCAAGCTACGCCAAGAGTTGGCCAAAATATTTCTAGAACTAGACTTGAAAGTGGAAAATAATAACGAGAAATCTCTTTTCTTTGTCTTGAAATATCAAACGCCACCAGGTAGGCGAAATACCCTCAAACTAAGTGTATCTGAGGATGTTATTAAGAGTAATGATTATAAAAAAGTCAAGATAACGGAAATTGATAGACTGGTAAGCTGCCAAACGGTAGAAACGATGTTTGCCAATAAACTGGTGGCCCCAACCGATCGGTTTAATAAGCACCAAAAAATTGCGGGTCGTGATATCTATGATATTCACTATTTCTTTTCACAAGGTTATGGGTATAAAAATGGAGTGATCGAAGAGAGAACAGGCTTAAAGGCGGGAGAATATATAAATAAGCTAGCTAAATTTATTGACGAAAAGGTGACCGAAAAAATTTTAACCGAGGATTTAAATACACTTTTACCCTTCGAAAGGTTTAATAAGATTAGAAAAGTTTTGAAGCCGGAAGTACTAAGGTTTTTAGTACCCTAGCCACTTGTCTAGTTGGGGGTGGCGGAAGGAGTGGCCTCGGCGGCGGGGGCTAGCTTCTCGAGGGCGGAGATCTCCTCCTGGAATTTGGTGTAGTCCTCGGAGTCGGGCTCGGCATACTGTAAGCCGGCTTTGAGGTACTGTAGAGCTCGAGCATTGTCTTCTTTGGAGCGATAGATGAGACCCATGTTGTAGTAGGGTAGACTCCAGTTTTGCTTGAGCTCGATGGCTTGGCCAACTAGTTTAATAGATTGGTCGACGTCACCTAGATTAAAGAAGAGCACTCCTAGTTTGAGTCTGAGCTCTGGATTGGTAGGATCGAGCGAGATAGCCTGCGCAAAGTGAGAGACAGCGAAGTTTTGAGCACCGTCGGCCACGCCGATGAACGACTGGTAAATAGTAGCCAGATTTTCCCAGACGATGACATTGTAGGGGTTAAGAGTGGCGGCTTTTTTACCGTAGTCAATAGCTCTTTGCATGTACTCGGTGGCACTGGTTTTTTCGTCGGCGGTAGCATCTTTTTTGTTGAGGAGAGAGATAGCGGCATTGTCGAAAAACTGAGACAAGAGCATGGGGTAGGTGCTGTTGAAAGGATCGAGTCGAGCAGCTTCAAGCTCTTTGAGATAGGCACCAACTGGGTTGGTTCCGATGATGTCTCCGGCTTGTTTAATCTGCATAGAAGCCGAGTAAGCGGGGACGGCGTAGATCCAGTACATAATGAGTAGCACCAGGGATAGTAGTGTGGTGACCCAAGGCAGAATAAAGACGTAAGGGCTGGCCTTGGCGGTGTCGGGAAGATTTTGATAAAAAGACTCGGTCTCATTTTTGGCGGAGAGGCTGAGGCTGACATCTTTGACGGCCTTGAGACCCATGAGCTTAAACTCGACGGTGATGGTGATAAGAGCCAGGACACCAAAAACGAGCAGAGCAATGCTGGCCGGGGTCAGGATAAAGGCGACGAGAGAGGTAATGAGGGAGAGGGAGAGGAAGACGAAGGAGGGGTTGCTCATCTGAGCGGCCCGGTGCTTGAGAGAGAGAGAGATGGGCTTGAGGAAGGAAACAACAAAAGAGAGCGAACCAACGAGACCAATGGTCGTGATAAGAGTAAGGAAAAAACTGCCGGACTCGGGGAAGCGCAGAGACCAGAGAGTGTCGTCGACGTTGAGGAAGCCGGGTTTCAGGCGAGTAAAGACCGAGAGATAGGTATCTGGACCAGTGCCAAACAAAGCGGTTTGCCAATTTTTGAAGATGTCGACGGCAATAGACCAGCTAGCGCGGTAAGGGAGTAAAAAGAGGACCGGTTGGCCACCCTGAGGCAGGACTAGAGTCAGATTGATAAGCGAGGCGACGATCATGATGATCACCGAGGCAAAAAGAAGGGATTTTTGGAGCCAGTTTTTGGTGACAATGAGAAAGCCCATGGTGGCGATGAGGACGGGTAAGGTATAGATAAAAGAGACCAGGATGCCGCCGGCCGGACTAAAGAACTTGTTATCGAGAAGATCGAGGGAGATAAGCTGATTTAAGAGATCAAAGTGGTGAAGGATGGTAGTGAGACTAAGAAGACTGGTGGAGAGAACCAAGCCAAAGATAACGGAGTCGATCAGGGCGCGGTTTTTCTGGGACGAAGTGGTGGTGATAAAAATAATAAGCAGAGAAATGAAGAAAGCGGACTGGCCAAAAAGGCTGACGTGCTGGATGGGGCTGAGCCAGAGAGAGGAGACGAGGTGAGCGGCGACCAAAATGAGAAGAGGCAAGAGGGAGGGAGAGGCAGTGAAAGAAAGTTTTCCACGGACCAAGCTGCGAACACACCAGGAAAGCAGAGAAAGACTGGCCAAGAAAGTAACTAAATAAAATTTGTTAAAAGTAAAAGGGTCGGCGGTGATGGGTAAAAAGAAGAGGGGAGTGAGAAAAGCCAGTAAGAAAGGAATGTATCTTAGTAAAAAGGTAGAGAATTTGTCTAAGAATTTGAGCATACGAACATTTTAGGGACTAACAATGTGATAGTCAATGTATCGATCTAGATCAGATACAGGATTGACCTCGATAGTCATCTGGCCGGTGCTTTTACTCTTGACGGAGTAGGTGGCGGTGTCTTGAGGTCTAGGAGAGAGGTAAATTTGGCTGTCAGGCATAATATCTGGGTCGGTGACGACGGCCTCGGAGAGAGTAGCGGAGATGGAGGCGGTTTTGTCGATGATGTTGCTACCAGAGAGAGGGGTGATATCGGTGACGGCCGAG
>JAGVOE010000055.1 GCA_020052895.1 Candidatus Woesebacteria bacterium | reverse complement strand
CGTGAAGGTTACGACGTCATTGTCAATCACGAGGTTCCTTTTACCCTAGCCATACTGGGTGGAGAAACAAACGTTCCCACTCTCGACGGTCACCTCAAACTGCGTCTTCGTCCAGGTACTCAGCCAGAGTCGGTCGTTCGCCTTACCGGTAAAGGCATCAAACATCTCCAGTCCAATCGCCATGGTGATCTTTATATCCGTTACATCATCAAATTCCCCACCCGCGTCTCCAGTAAGCAGAGAGACCTTCTCCGCGAATTCGAAGACCTCTCCTAATCTTCGTCATTGCGAGGTCGCCTAGGCGACCGTGGCAATCTCACTTCATCCTTGTTATCCCCCCAAAATATATTTAGTCAGCTCTCTCTTCATCTGAGATTCGTTGGTTATATCTTTACAGTAGGCTAAGAATCTCAAGAAAGTTGCCGACTGCGACTTCCTCAGTTTATTAAGCACAATATCCGCGATCTCAATCGACATAATCCTTTTCCTTTTTAAAAATAACAGCTCTCTTTCTACCTCTCTGGTTATCTTTTCTACCACTCTTTCTCGATCAGGCGTCTTAGATCCAATAGTGGCTCCGTATATTCCGGAGTAGAGTTTGCTTCGATTAAAAACTTCCGACCTACCGGACTTTTTGATTACTATTAGGTGCGACAAGTCCACTACTTCGTGGGTCGTAAATATTGTGAGACATGCTAGACATTTCCTTCTTCGCCAAATCTGGGTTTCTCCCAAAGTCGGTCTAGAGTTGGTAACTTCTGTTTGCTGAGTATGACAATACGGACATTCCATATCTATATATTGTTATTATATTTAAAGTTTTATCGCTTTAATGAGTCAAAGTCAAGGCTAATATGCCTACTATTATATCTACATCATGTTCTATCAATATATTGACACTATATATATTGTTAGGTCATGGACAAAGAAAAGAAAGAAAAACAGGGTTGGATTACCATTGGCAGACCGGGATATCTCGGGAAAAATAAGGATGAGCAGATAGCTAAATGGAATAGTGAGTATGGAGAAGGTAATTGGAGATTGGCCTGGCAACTCGCCAGCGGCGTAGTTCTAAACTACGAACAAATTTTCCGGCACTATGTCGAGAGTTACGGAGACTACTTCGAACATCATCTTGATGAAGCTCTCTATCTTACTTCATGTTTTTCCTATGCTTATGACAAAGATTTGATTTCCAAAGAAGAAGCCTTTGACCCCTTTTTTCTCTACAACAAACCAGGCAGGCCAAATCAATTTCACAATGTGGCTCTAAACTTCGCCTTGGAATATTTACATGGCTTGGAGTTCAAAGGAAGAGAACCAATTCAAGTCTGCGAGGGAAAACCGGGAACGGATCCAAATACATGGCCGGCCGGCTGGCGCTGGAGCCCCGGAAGAATACCTGCCGTTCATCCGGAACTAATTCCTAAAGACAGTCTATCCTCTTGGTGGCAGCCGGGGAGTATCGAAGATCTTTATCAATCTGCTAAGATTCTTCAAATCAAAAAATGAGCAAAAAACTGGAAAAAATCACCCATCTACTTTACGAGCTGGGAACACTACGCAAAATTGCCCGCAGTCATCGGCAGACGCTCCTCACGAATGATTTATCCGACAATATTTCTTCCCACTCTTATCGAGTCACCGCTATTGGCTGGTTCTTAGCCAAACTGGAAAAAGCCGATCCATATAAGGTTGTCATGATGTGTCTCTTTCATGATGCTGGCGAAACTAGGACGGGGGACCAAAACTGGGTCAACAAAAAATATGTTAAAACTTTCGAGAGCGAAGTCGTCAAAGATCAGCTTTCTGGTATCCCGATTGCCGTTGAACTGCTTCAAATAAACTCCGAGTACGAAGAAAGAAAATCTCTCGAGGCGAAGCTGGCTAAGGACGCAGACTTACTGGATCAAATTTTGCTCTTAAAAGAGTATGCTTGGCAAGGAAACCAAGAGGCCTCGAGCTGGTTAAAAGGTAATGTCCACATTAGGCGTCTTTTTAGTAAGACAGCCAAGCAAATTGCCAAAGAAATCATCTCCCAAAAACCAAGCGACTGGTGGTATCACTCCGGCTGGACCTCCGACAGGAGAAAATAGTCGACTGGTTAGCCTTGAAGTTTTTCAATTTCCCTAATCACTTTGGGGTAGCTCTTCTTTTCTACAGGATCAACTCCTACCAGATTCCTCATCTTAATTTTTAAATCTGGATTGATAGCCATACATCCTAAGGCTAGACCGAGTCTAATTCTTTGCCATTCTTGCTCATCACCGATCATCTCCACGTCCCATTCAATCACCACCTCCCGGCTATTTTTTATTTTTGATAACTCCGAGTATATCTCCCAGATGGCGTTTAAAGGTTTCTCTCCATCAAGTTCCCTGAGAATTTCCAATCCAATCTGAGGTCCGGTGGGCTCTTTTTCATTAAAAACAGCTACCAATTTGAACTCCAGACCCAAAGCAAACGCTATTCCCAGATCAACCCTTGAACCCTCGGAGGGTTTACCCCCCGCATTCCACAAAATGTCCACCCTGCCGTTTTCCATCGCGGCCTGAAGCATAAAATTAAGCTCCGCCATCACAATATTAAAACCGGTTTTATCCTCCTGAGGAGCATCCTCAATCGGGTTAAAGACTCTAAATCCTTGCCCTTTTAAGTTACCCGCGTGGGCTGAGATAATTTCTGCCTGCTCGGAGGTCACTTCTCGAACGGGAGAAATAAGGTAAATCAACTCTTCTTTTTCCATGCCCCGTATTGTATCAGAGCCTCAAACTTATCCTTTGTGCTACAATAAGCAGGATTAGTAAGTTTTTATTGGGCGGCCTGGGTCGCTCTTTTTTAAACAAACTAACAACCAGTAACCAATAACTAATAATCAAAAATGGACACACAAACCCTATCGGCTCGCACCGAGTTTGCCGCCGCCATCAACCAAATCTGTTCGGAGCGGGGTATCTCTCCTGAGACCGTTTTAAACGCCATCAACGACTCCTTAATTGCTTCTTTCAAAAAAGACTATCCTGAGCAAGCTCTCAAATTTGAAGAAGACGAGTTGATCATTACCGCCGACGTCGACTCAGACAACGGTCAGTTCCGCCTCTTTGTGGGCCAGCTTGACGCCAAGAAAAAAGATCTCAAAGAAATTACCCCTCCTGGTTTTGGTCGTATTGCTGCCCAAGCTGCCAAGCAAGTCATTCTTCAAACCATCCGAGAAGCTGAACGAGAATCCGTTATGGCTGACTACCAGGATCATATTGGTGAGGTCATGACCGGTATGGTTCAGAGAATGGATGGCCGCAACGTAATCATCGATCTGGGTCGAGGTCAAGCCGTTATGCCGCCGGATGAGCAGGTTCACACCGAGTATTATCGTCTAAACTCTCGTCTTAGTGTCTACCTCAAAGAAATTGCCGAGACTATCAAAGGTAAACAAATAATTGTTTCACGCTCCGACGACCGTCTCCTAGCTGGACTTTTTGAGAGAGAGGTTCCCGAAGTTAGCTCTGGCGCCGTCATCATCAAAGCCATTGCTCGAGAGCCTGGTTCCAGATCAAAAGTCGCCGTTGAATCCACTCAGTCGGGTGTTGATCCTGTTGGTTCCTGCGTTGGTCAAAAAGGGGTTCGTGTCCAAGCCGTCATCAACGAACTAAACAATGAAAAAATAGACATCATTCAATTTTCGGAGGACAAAGACAAATTCATTAAATCAGCCTTAGCTCCCGCTGAAGGACTGGATATCTCCTTTAATAAGCACTCTGGCGAAACCACCATCACCGTACCCTCCGACCAGCTTTCTTTGGCTATTGGTAGAGGTGGTCAAAATGTAAAGCTTGCCGCCAAGCTTACCGGCTCCAAGCTTCGTATCATCTCCAACGAGGCTCCTCCAGAGTCGGCCATCGTCGCCACCGGTTCCGAAGAGTTTGAGATAGACCAGCTGGGTCTCGATACTAGAGCTCGAAATGCCTTGGTCGAAGCTGGCCTCACTCACATTGAAGATCTCACCGAAGACAAACTGGACTCAGTCAAAGGTATTGGCCCCAAAAGCCTAGAAAAGATCAAAGTCCAGCTCGCCTCATATAAAAGCTAACAAATCATATGTCCAAAAACATTCAGGCCACCCCGCCCGTTGAGGTGGGTCGCCCACCAGTGGTCACCATCCTCGGCCACGTCGATCACGGCAAAACTTCACTTCTCGATCATATTCGTCACGCTCAAGTTGCCGCTGGAGAGATTGGAGGCATTACTCAAGCTATTGGTGCCTATCAAATAGAGTACCAAGGTAAAAAAATTACCTTTATCGACACTCCTGGGCACGCCGCCTTTTCCGCTATGCGCCACCGCGGTGGTCAAGCTGCCGACGTCGCCGTTCTTGTTGTCGCTGCCGATGATTCCGTCATGCCTCAAACCATCGAGTCTATCGAGCACATCAAGTCCGCCGCCATTCCTTTTGTTGTGGCGGTGAACAAAGTTGATCTGCCTGGGGTTAATCCCGATCTGGTCAAAACCGATCTAGCTAGTCATGGAGTCTACGTCGAGGGGTATGGTGGCAACGTCCCTCTAGTCAACATCTCCGCCAAACTAGGTACCGGCATTGACGATCTTTTGGAAGTCATTCTTCTCTTGGCTGAGCTTGAAGAACTCCCAGACAGCTCCACCGAGTCTCCAGCTACGGCTCTAGTTATCGAGTCTTCCCTTCACCCTCAGACGGGGCCTCTGGCTACTCTCTTGGTTAAAAAAGGTATTTTCCGGAAGAACGATAGTTTGTATTTACTCCAAAATAGTATCGGCAAGATTCGCTCCATGATTGACTATACCGGTAAAACTATTACCGTAGCCCCTCCCTCTACTCCCTTCCAGGTCATTGGTTTATCCGCCGTCCCCAGTGTTGGCGACATTATCACCAATACCGCCTCCCCCGTAGGGGCGGGGTTAACCCCGCCCGCAATACCCTCCGAGGTGGCAATCCTCGAAGCCGGAGCCGACAATACTCTGGATATCGAAAAACCCACCATTCTTCTCAAGGCCGATGTTCAGGGCTCTTTAGAGGCAGTGTTGGACTCAATCAAGGATCAGGCCAATGTTGTCGCGGCTTCGGTCGGTAATATTACCGACTCCGATATTCAGATCGCCTCGGCCGCCACCGCCCAAATTCTTGGTTTCAATGTCCGTATTTCCAGTAATGTCGCCAAGCTGGCAGAAGTCGAGAAAGTCAAGTTTTCCAATTTTAGAATTATTTATCAGCTCTTTGATTATTTAAAGGAGCTTCAGGAAAAAAAGACTCTAGCTCAAGGACCAAAAATAATCGAAACCGGCCAAGCCACCATCCTTAAGGTCTTTAACTTTGGTGGAACCATGGTCTACGGCTGTCTGGTTAATTCGGGTAAAATCAAGTACGGTGATCAAATTCAGAACTCAAAAGTAACCTCACTCCAACTCGGTAAAGTAGATGTTAGCGAAGTCAAAAAAGATCAGGAATTTGGTCTCGTCCTCTCTCCCAAGATAGATCTGAAACCTGGTGATATAATCGTCGCTACTACCGAAGAAGCCTAAATTATGGAAGATCAAAAACCACTCGTTCCTGCCCAGAAACTACTGGATTCAGCGGAGTCTGTGGTGATCATTCTTCCGGGAGATCCATCCCCGGACCTCGTCTCGGCTGGTCTTAGTCTCCATTTATCCCTCAAATCTATCGGCAAGAACTCTCAAATTGGTTGTGGTACCGAGGTTCATGTCGCTAAAGAAATTTTGGGGTCTCAAGAAATACTCGACAGTATCGGCTCCAGAAATCTCATCATTTCCTTTGACTATCACGAAGATGACCTTGAAAAAGTCGATTATGATACTCACTCAGACGGCAAGTTTTATCTTTTAGTCAAGCCCAAAGCCGGCTCTCCTGTCCCTGATATCAGCCATGTTAAATACTCGTACTCTGGGGCCAACGCTGACTTGGTTATTGTTCTAGGAATCAACTCTCTTGAGGAGCTTGGCAAAATTTATGCTGATGAAAAGAGTTTTTTAGACACAGCCAAGATTCTGAGTCTCAATATTTCTGCTCGGCCAGCCTCTTTTACCCCCAACCTCTTTCATTACCCAGCCAGCTCATACTCTGAGCTGGTAACCAGACTCTTGGAAAAAACCGAGATCAAGCCATCCTCGGATGCAGCTCAAAATCTTCTCTCATCTGTCTATATCGAGACCAAGAGTCTGACCAGCCCTCAAATGACCGCCGACACCTTCTCCGCTATAGCCTGCCTCATGCGTCATGGTGCGTCTCTGCCCACCGAGCTACGCCCCTTGTCTGCTAGACTTTCTCAGCCCGCTTTCTTCGAAGCTCCAGCCTCTCTTTCCGCCGAAGAGGACGGTATCCCCATCCCTCCCGAAGAAAATCAGCCTGTTCCCAAAGACTGGACCAAGCCCAAGATCTTCCGCGCCTCCGACCTGTAGCCAAAGCCGAATCCTTCTGGTACAATACCAACTTGATATGGCCCTTAAACCAGACACCAAAATAAACATCATCAAAAAATTTGCCGCCAGTACCAAGGACACCGGCTCTCCTCGTGTTCAGATTGCTTTACTTAGCTCACAAATCGAGGAACTCACTGGCCACCTCAAGGTTCACAAAAAAGACAATCATTCTCGACGCGGACTCCTAAAGATCATTTCCAAGCGCCGCCGCCTTCTTAACTATCTTAGTAAATCCAACCCCACTGACTATCTCGACATCACCAAGTCTCTTAAAATTACTAGCACGTTGCGCTCAGCCGCTTAAATTCCCCTATGACCTATCCATCCACCACCATCGTTCTCGATGGTAAAACCATTATCATCGAAACCGGCCGTTTTGGAGCTCAGGCCTCCGGCTCAGTGACCGTCCGTTGCGGAGACACTCTAGTTAACGCCGCTGTCGTCGCCTCCAAAAAAATCAAAGAGGGGATAGACTACTTTCCTCTTTCTTTGGACTATCAAGAAAAACTCTATGCCGGTGGTGTCATTAGTTCCAGTCGCTTTATCAAGCGAGAAGGCCGTCCCAACGAAAACGAAATTCTTACCGGTCGGGTCATCGACCGCTCTCTGCGCCCTCTCTTTGACCAGCGTTCGAGAAACGAAGTTCAAATTATGGTCTCACCTCTATCCATAGATGGTGTTGAAGAACCAGAAATTCTAGCCATTATCGCCGCCTCCGCCGCTGTTTCTATTTCCGACTATCCCTGGGCCGGGCCCGTGGGAGCCGTCCGTGTCGGTATGACTCCAGACGGAGCCTATATTGCTAATCCCACTGCCGAGCAAAAAGCTCTTTCCCCGCTTGACCTGATTGTTTCCGGTGCCAAGGGAGGTATCAGTATGGTCGAAGCCGGCGCCAACGAAGTTACCGAAGAAAAGATGATCGGTGCTCTAAAGTTTGCCCAGGAAAATCTTGACCTTGTTGCCGAGGCGATTGAAAAATTTGCCAAAGAGGTCGGTAAGACCAAACGAACTCTAGTTTTTTCCGAGATTGATTCCGAGGTTACCAAAGTCGTCAAAAACGAAATCAAGAACCTACCAGAAATTCTTCAAAACGAAGCCAAAAAAACCGGCTCTCAAATGTCCGAATACACTGCCGCCATTGCCTTGAAGTTTCCCGAACTTAATCCCAACCAAATTAATGAAGTGGCCGATGGCCTAATTCGAGACTTAGCCAGAACCAATATCCTTGAAAAATCTCTTCGTCCCGACGGCCGCGACTTGGAAGAAATTAGAAAAATCAATATCGAGGTTGGCCTTTTGCCCCGTACTCACGGTTCCGCCTTTTTCCAAAGAGGTCTTACTCACGTTCTCTCGGTCGTTACTCTCGCTTCTCCCGCCCGAGAACAGCTTATCGACGGTATGAAAGGCGAGTTCAAAAAGCGCTACATGCACCACTACAACATGCCAGGGTTTGCCGCTGGTGAAGTTGGTCGGCCTGGTACTGGTCGCCGCGAAATTGGCCATGGTGCTCTCGCCGAAAGAGCCATCTTCCCCATGCTTCCCACTACCGACTCTTTCCCATATACCATCAGAGTAGTCTCCGAGGTTATGTCCAGTAATGGTTCTACCTCTCAAGCCTCTGTTTGTGGATCAACCCTATCCTTAATGGATGCCGGTGTTCCCCTCAAGAAGCCAGTGGCCGGTGTGGCCATGGGCCTCATTGCCGATGATAAAAAGTTTGTTACTCTCACGGACATCAGTGGTCTTGAAGATCACCTGGGTGACATGGACTTCAAGGTCGCCGGCACCGCTGACGGTATTACGGCTCTCCAAATGGATATTAAGATCACTGGTATCAACACCGCTGTTTTGGTCAAAGCTTTGGAGCAAGCCAAAAGAGGTCGTCTGAAGATTCTAGACATTATGAACGAAACTCTGGCTGCTCCACGACCGAAACTTTCTCAGTATGCTCCCAGAATTACTTCTACCAAAGTACCTCAGCTTAAGATTGGTGAAATTATCGGACCTGGTGGCAAAATGATCCGCCAAATTCAGGAAGACTTTAGTGTTGAGATCGATATTCAAGAAGACGGCACCGTCACTGTTACTGGTCAAGATCAGCTCAAAGTGGACGGCGCTATTACTTACATCGATTCCATGGTGGCCGAGGCCGAAGTCGGTAAGACTTATCAAGGAATCGTTGTCCGTCTGGAAGCCTTTGGTGCTTTTGTGAACATCATCCCTGGTAAAGATGGCTTGGTCCACATTAGCCAGGTCCACCCCGACACTTTCAGAGCTATGAAGGAGGGAGACAAAGTTACCGTCCGCTGTTACGAAATTGATTCCATGGGTAGAGTAAACCTCACCATGCTCGATGAAGGTGAATCTCCTATCCGTGCCGACCTGCCTGCCGGCAGGCAGGACGTCCAGCGTCATGGCTCCGGCTTCGGTGGTGGTCAGCCGGGAGGTAGCCGCAGCTTTGGTGGCGGTGGCGACCGTGGTGGTAGACCGGGTGGTGATCGCGGTGGTCGCCCCCAAGGTGGTCGTCCGGGCTTCACCAAGTTCCGCGACACCCGCTAACCCCTCGTCATCCTGAGCGAGCTATTGCGAGTCGAAGGATCTCACTCCACTCATCATATGTGCTATGATCTCTCCATCTTAGTTCCTTGAAAGGAGATTAAATTGAAACTTTCCCAATTCCTCTGGACTGTAGCTGTCTTGATTGTATTTCTATTTTTCGAATACTACTATGTTTTTCCAAAGACGAAATACGGAACGTCAGTAAATATTACGGCCAGTGCGGGCGACATCGTTACCATCATGGGAGCCACAGAAGTAAATGTAAAAGCTTCCACCGTCGGCTATTTCCGTATTACAGCAAACAGGGAGACACTCGAAGGCCACCCGGAAAAAATCGAAAGTAATAAATTCCTAGCCGAAGGTATCCTTCCGGCTGAAGGCTGGGATATCCGAAATGGTGGAGACATTGACATCACCATTACCCACCCCACTATGTTGGTAGTTACGAAAGCAGTTACATTCGATGTAGCCTTTGTTATCTCGATAATGTTCCTTCTAATCGGATTACTCATTTGGTTAGTCGGAATTTTAAGACTAAGTTAATCTCTTTCCCCCGCCACCAGCGGGGGATTTTATTTGTTCACCGTCATTGCGAGACCCGCCATGGCTGGTCGTGGCAATCTCACTCATTCAATGTACAAACATTGACAAATCAGTGAATACAAACTAAAATGACCTCATGATTAAACTACAAATTACTCTTACTGACGAAGAAAACCAGCTTTTGTCCTTGCGTGCTTCCATTTTAGGCTACGATGTCACTAAATACGCTAAGTTTCTTTTGGCTCGTGAGGCTGTCGATAGTCGCGACGAAGTTCCTGTGTTTACTGCCAACCATAACATGGAAAAAGCCATAAAAGAAGCAAGAAACGAATCAAAAAAAGGGAATCTTAAATCTTGGCCCTCACAAAATAAATCTTAGGGGTGGTCAGGCTTGGAGTATCAGTATTGATATGAAAATCAGAGTTTTGTTTGTCTACGAGAGGGACGGAATAATTTTGGCCGACATCGGCACCCACGACGAAGTCTATTGAGCTCTCCACTCGTCATTGCGAACCCCATCTTTGACGGGGTGTGGCAATCTCACTCCATCTATATATAATGATAACTGATGGATAATCCTGCCCCAAATTCAAACGACATCGCCAGACGCGACCTGGATCTTCTCAACAAAAAGCTCGAAGGTATCTCCATGCCCCCTGAATTAAAAGAAAAAGCCCTCGACATGGTCTCTCGACTCGAGCGTATGTTTACCCAAGGGTTTTACTCCGAAGAATTCGAAAAAGTGTCTCATTATATTGACTGGATTGTTAAGGTTCCTTGGGACAAGCGAGTGGACAAGCCCATCGATCTCGCCTCCATCAAAGCCACCATGGACAAAAGTCACTATGGTATGGACTCGGTCAAAGAAAGAATTATCGAGTACATGGCCGTCCTTAAACTCCGCCAGACCAGAAATCTCGGCGCTGCCCGAGCCCCCATCATCTGTCTCGTTGGTCTCGTCGGTACCGGTAAAACCACCTTTGCCTACGCTCTCTCCGAAGCTCTTGGGCGTCCAATTGCCCGTATTCCTTTCGGCGGTCTGGGCTCAGCTCGAGATCTTCGTGGTGAGTCTCGTCTGCACATCGAGGCCGAACCAGGCTACGTCGCTCGGGCTCTTTGCACTGCCGGTGTCAAAAACCCCATCATTCTTCTCGATGAAATCGATCGTGTCACCGAAGAAGCCCGTATGGACATCATGGGTGTATTGGTGGAGCTTCTGGACCCCAGCCAAAACGATCGTTTCCTCGATCACTTTATCGACTACCCAGTTGATCTCTCCGAAGTTATGTTTATTGCCACTGCTAACAACACGGGCAATCTAGCCACCGCCGTTATGGACCGTCTCGAGCCCATTCAGATGCCCTCATATACCGACGAAGAAAAAACTCACATCGCTCAAAACTATCTTCTCCCCAAAGCTTTGGAAGCTGCCGGCATGGATCAGGCCACCATCAGTATCGATCCGGCTCTCTGGCCCACTCTAATCCGTCCTCTAGGCTACGACGCCGGTATTCGTACTCTGAACCGCACTATCGAGGGGGTGGTCCGTAAGGTGGCCACCATGGTCGTTACTGGCCAAGCTAAGACTGTTCAGGTCACCCCCGACAACGTCAAGGGATTTTTACCTAAGTGGTAAGGAGAGTCTTCATCTCTGTCTCAATCGCCTCGGCTCTCTTTTTATTCTTCCCAAAAATAATGTAGGACAGATACCCATCCGCCAAAAGATTGGACGAACAGATTACCAGACCTTCTTTAGTTTTCCTAGAAAACAAGATCGGCCCCATCAGTTTATGTAGTTTTTCAAAACTAAACACTTTTTTGGTTGGAATCGAATACATGTTGTTTGATAAAACAAATCCCTTTTTGGTAAACTCTCGCCCCACCAGTTCCTTACCAGCTTCATAAACGTGGGTCCCCCCAGTCACTCTTACATTTGACTCGCTTACAAAGACGGTTCCTCCCTTAGCCGCGATAAAGTCCACGTCGTAGTATCCTCGATAACCATCATGGCTAAACTGTTCTCCAATTAGGTAGCCGATATCCGTTACCCTAGAAGCTACTCTCTTGGGTAAGACCCCTTCGCCAATCTCTACTCCTCCAAAAACTCCCTTTTCATCTATCCTCATACCGCAGAAATACAAAAACTCCACTTCACCATCCTGCCGGATAAAAAATTCGGCGTTTGGAAAGCCACCCCCGATTCTGGGGTTAGGGCTTACCAGCGACTCCACGACAATCGGAAATCTTTCCCAGTAAGCGTCTTTGCTCAGTATTTGAGCAATTTTTTTCTCGCACTCGTCAAAGGCTTTAGGCAGGTCTCCTTTTCGAAAAATCAACACTCCAGCTCCAGAGTGACCCTTGTTTGTTTTGATTACCACCCCGCCTTCTTTAAGATACTTATTGGCCGCGATGCCGGCTGTATCTATAATTCCGGAACTCACTACTCCATCCGGCATCTTCAAGTCGGCTCTAATGGCTCCATTTATCTGAGTCAATTGCCGAATTCCAGACTTACTGCCGTAAAAATTTACCGTCCAGGTACTCGCTAGCTCAGGGGCCTCAGAAGTCCGGACCTCAACTCCCTCCTTTCTTAATCGAGATACTAGCTCCAGAAAATAAGGAGTCGTTGAGTAGGCAGTAATGTTAAGTCGTTTGTACTCTTTCCCGAGCTCTCGCAATCTCTTCATTATTTTCTTATCGCGAGCTATATCTTCGCACAACAAGCCGGTGTGCTTCTCCGGTACCAAGATCTCCAGATCGCGCACCATACACAGCTTTTTATAGTACTCGACAAAGAGGGGATCCAGAGCTCTGGGGGTAATAAAGGTAAATTCAAACTCCTCTGCCATCGAGAAGAGATCTTTATCGGTCAGATTAGCGTTTTCATCAATCTCCCATTTTTGTAGCTTTTTATCCCCATAAGCCTCGATAAACGGCCAAACATCTTCCGAGAGATTAAAAATTCTCACTATGCGCTCTTTTTGCATTTCTTCTTCAGTGTACCCGACCAAGCCCATTTATTAAAGGTTAGTTTGGTTCGTGCTAT